>JASLXG010000091.1 GCA_030740435.1 Alphaproteobacteria bacterium
CGAAGCCTGGCTCGATGAGCGCCGAGGCACAGGCGGTTTCATGAAGGACTTTGCCAAGGGGCTGAACCGCTTCATCTCGCGCGGTCAAATCACCCCGGGCTGGGTCAAGCGTCACCAGCGCCTGGCGGCGGTAAGGAATCAGGCCAAGGGCGAGCCCGAGGTCGAGGTCTACGCACGCTCCTCGATCGACGCGCAAGAGGCGGCCTGGCTGACCGCCCAGATCAAGCAGGACGGCGTGCTCGACGACAACGAACGCGCGCTGCTGGCCCACATCAGGGCCACGGCCACCGACATCGACGCCACCCTCGAGCCCCTGCTCACCGAGGCCGAGGTCTAATACCGTAACTTTCTTCGGAGGTAGTTCGTGAAACCCAAGGATTTTTCCCACGTCGAGCCCAAGCCGGCGGCCACCGTGCTGTTGGCCCGCGACGGTGCCGATGGCATCGAGGTATTCCTGGTCAAACGCCATCACGATATCGAGTTCGCCTCGGGTGCCCTGGTCTTTCCCGGCGGCAAGGTCGAGGCGGGCGACACCGACGGCGCACTGCGGACGGCCTGCGAGGGTGCCGAGGGAATTGATGATGGCGACCTGGCGCTACGCCTGGCGGCCTTGCGCGAGACCTTCGAGGAATGCGGCGTGCTGCTGGCCCGGCGGCGCGGCGGCGCCGACCTGATGGATGGCGACGAACTGGCGGCGCTGGAGCCCTGGGCCGGGCGCCTGCACCGCGGCGAGGCCGGGCTTGCCGAGTTCGTGGCGGCCGAAGATCTCGTGCTGGCGCTCGACGGGCTGGTTCATTTCGCCCACTGGATCACGCCGCCGCTGGTGCCCAAGCGCTTCGATACGCATTTCTTTTTGGTGGCGGCGCCGCCGGGACAGGTGGCCGTGCACGATGGCAGCGAAGCCGTCGATTCGATCTGGGCCCGGCCGGCCTGGACTACGGCCGAAGCCGATGCCGGACGCTGCCGCCTGGTCTTCGCCACCCGCCTCAACCTGGAAAAGCTGGGCCGCTCCGCCACCGTCGCCGAGGCCATCACGGCGGCCCGAAATGCCCCCGTGGTCACCGTGCGGCCCCAGCTCGAGAAATTCGAGGACGGTATTCGCACCATGCGCATCCCGGAAGAAGCGGGCTACGGCGGCGCCATCTTCGAGGTCACCAACAAGCCGGCCATGGCGGTCAAAGCGTCATAACAGCCTGATCGCCGGCACGCCGCCTCGCCGGTCGCGCCACCACCAGCCAGCGACGTCGCGGCGTAGCGCCAGGTAGGCGGCGAACGAGGGCCGGCCGGCGCGCCAGAGCCGCCATTCCATGCCAAAGGGCAGAGGCCAGAGCAGGAAGACCAGAGCCTGTATCAGGCGGCTGCCGACCCAGCCGGGCCGCGGGTAATCCCAGGCCCGGTACTTGTCGGCCAGCAGCGTTCGTATTCTCAGGCGGTCGAGGGGGCTATAGAGGCCGTCGGGCGCAGCCGCCATCGTCCCCCGGAAGCCGGCCGCCAGGGAGCCGTCGGTCGAGACCTGGGCCCAGGGCCGGCCGTCGAAGGTACTTTCCAGCAAGGCCTCGTGCCAAGGCAAGTCCAGCCAGGCGCAGATTTTCTCGATGGTTTGGCGGGGCTCCGCGTGCAAGTCTTCCAGACGCACGCCGCGGCAGTTGGCCTCGTCCCACTGGGCCAGGCGATCGAGGTCACCGGCGGTCAATTTCGGGGCCCTGGTGGACCTGAGGTTGCGGGCACCGCTGAAGATCGGCTTGGCGTGGTAGATGCTGCGGATCAGGGCCATTGCCGCCAGGTCCGGGGCCGGGCCGTCGCGCTCCCAGGCCAGGCGGAACCAGGACGCCATGGCCGCCAGGGGCTCGCGCAAGCTGTGCAGGAACCTGAGATCATTGCCGAAATCCTCCAACAGGCCGTCGACCGCGAAGATCAGCGGATTGTGGGCCTGGAAGACGATCCAGGGGCGCTGCGAGGCAAAGTCCCGGCCCTGGGCCTCGGCGTAGGCGGCGAAGACGGCCTGGAAGAAGAATTTGCGCGGCGCGGGCTGGTCCTCGAAATCGGGCCCGTACGCCCGCAGATGAGCCTCCAGGGCCGCCGCGAAGGTCTCTCGGGCCACCCCCCAGTGGTCCGCCGCGGGCTCGAAAAGGGCGCCGTAGCGGTCACAAAAAGCCCTCACCTGGGCCGCTGCCGGCCGCGCCGCCACGCCGTCCCAGAAGGGGTAGAAATCGTGCAGGTGCTCGGCCGGCACGGTCAGCACGTCGGGGTGGGAATCGAAAAGGCTTTGCAAAAAGACCGAGCCCGATCGGCCGTAGTAGAAGATGGCGACGACCCGCTCGAGGGTGCCGGGATCGATCGGCCGGCCGCTCATGGCGGGTTGGCCAGCCCGCGCCGCACCGAGGGCGCGCTTTCGTACCAGGCCCGGCTGCCATTCACGATGCGCACCACCGAGAGCATCACCGGCACTTCGATGAGCACGCCGACCACGGTGGCCAGCGCCGCCCCGGATTCGAAACCAAACAGGCTGATGGCCGTCGCCACCGCCAACTCGAAGAAATTGCTGGCGCCGATCAGGGCCGAAGGCCCGGCCACGCAATGGGCCTCGCCGCTGAGCCGGTTGAGCAGATAGGCCAGGCCGGAATTGAAGTAGACCTGGATGACGATGGGTACGGCCAGCATGGCGATGATCAGGGGCTGGTTCAGGATCTGCTCGCCCTGGAAGCCGAAAAGCAGCACCAGCGTGGTCAACAGCGCCAGCAGCGAGAGCGGCTGCAAGCGCCCCTGCAGCCGCGCCAGCGCCGCCTCGCCGGCGGCGATGGAACGCCGGCGCAAGGCCTGGGCCAACAGCACCGGCACGACGATATAGAGCCCCACCGAGAGCAACAGCGTCTGCCAGGGCACGGCAATGGCGGAAAGGCCGAGCAAGAGCGCCACGATGGGGGCGAAGGCAAAGACCATGATGATGTCGTTGAGCGCCACCTGGCTGAGGGTGAAGTGGGGCTCGCCGTCACAGAGGTTGGACCAGACGAAGACCATTGCCGTGCAGGGCGCGGCGGCCAGCAGGATGAGGCCGGCGATATAGCTCTCGAGCTCCGCCGTCGGCAGGTAGGGGGCAAACAGGCCGGCGATGAAAAGCCAGCCCAAAAGCGCCATGGAGAAGGGCTTGACGGCCCAGTTGATGAACAGGGTGACGCCGATACCGCGCCAGTAATCGCGCACCCGATGAAGTGCCCCGAAATCGATCTTGACCAGCATGGGCACGATCATCAGCCAGACCAGTCCGGCCACCGGCAGGTTGACCTGGAAGGCCTCGGCCGCGGCGATGAGGCGAAACAGCCCGGGAAACAAATTACCCAGCGCCACCCCGGCAACGATGCAGAGAGCAACCCACAGGGTGAGAAAACGCTCGAAAATCGACATGTCAGCCGATATAGGCCGCAGGCTACTTTTTGTCGTCTTTTTTCTTGATCACGTCGGCCAGACGCTGCTTCAGCGTGGTGACCTTCCAGTCGGGGATCTCGAACACCCAGCCCTGTCCGCGGGCGTTGATCTCGGCCGCTTCCTTGACCGCATCATGGTCTTTGGCGCCCTCTTTCTTCTCGCCGCTGGCAGCTATGGTGGCCCAGGCCTTGTCGCCCTCGACGACGAAAGCGAGCTTCACGGTGAGGCCGTCGAAAGTGGTCATCTCGACGCTGATCGTCTTATCGACGGCCAACACCTTGTTGGCCGCCTGGCGGGCATCGCGCAGCTCGAAATCATCGAAGGGCCGCAGATAGGCGTCGGCCGTGGCTTTCTCACGCACCGCCTCGCCCTCGGGCAGGTTGAGCAGGCGGGCGTCTTTCTGCTCGGCATTTTCCTTGCCCACCACAATCGTCTCGCCGTCCGGGTGCTTGACGCTGACCCGGGCGACGCGGTCTCGGTCGACGTCGAAGAGCCCCTTCACCAGCCAGCCGTCGGGGGCGCTGTCGGCGTTGATCTCGCCCTGGGCCAGCCAGGCCTGGTCCTCGCCGTCGCGGCGCAGATAAATGCCGCGGCCGGCCTCGCTGCTGCCCAGTTTGCTCTTGCCGATGACGAGGCCGGCGATGACCTGGCCCTGGGCATCCAAAAGCCGCAGGCGCTTGGCCTCGGAATCGGCCGAGGGATCGTCGAGATCGAGCACCGCCAGGCGGTCGCGCCGCTTGGTCTTGGCCTGGCGCAGCTCGAGCTCGCCCAGGCTGATGATCAGACCGCTGAGCTTGGCCGCCTCGACGGCATAGCCGTCGCTTTCCTTGAGCGTCCAAGCCGCTCCCCCGCCTTTCCCCGTGCGCTCGAAGGTCATGGTTCGGCCGCCGCTCTCCAGCACCACCGAGCTGATCCCACTCGCCTTGTCGGCAAGGCCCGGGAAAAGTTTCTCACCTCTAGCCATCGTGGCCAGGGCGGGGCGCTGGTTATTAAGCGCCAGGCCCGCCGCCACACTGGTGAGTAACGCCACCAGGGCCAGGATGGCTACCGTTTTGGGCTTCATGCCGTCCTCCCCGGCGCCGGGCGCCGACGGCGCAGCACGGCGGCCACCACGGTGGCGATACCGAGCAGCAGCGGTATGGCCGCTATGTTGAAGAACTTGAGCCAGGAATCGAGGGACTCGATATCGGCCCTCAGGGCCTGCTGGACGTCGCGAAGACCGCGCCGGACGACCACCATTTCCTGGCGGAACTTTTCGATCTCGCGCTTGGCCTCGGGCGGCAGGATGGCCTCTCCCTGGGCCTTTTCGCCGCCCTTGAGGCGGGTCAGTTTCCGCTGGATCTCCTGCAGGCTTTTGAGCAGCGTCTGCTCGCGCGAGCGGAAGCGGGCTTCCGCATCACGGCGGATCTCGTCCACCATAGTGAAGGGCCGCGAGGTTTGGCCCCGGCCCCTGAGCCCGACCAGGGCCTCGCTGCCGCTCAGGTTATCCAGTGCATTGATCAGGAAATCGACGTTGTTGGAGATCGGCACCAATACCTTCTGGCCGAAGAAGTCGCGCTGGCTGACCCAGAACTCGTCATAGAGCATGTCGACGTCGGCCACCACGATGACGTTGATGGGCCCTTTCGAGGCCGCCAGGTGGGCCGCCTTCGCGGCCTTTTCGTTTTCATCCTTGGCGGCTTCTTCCTTGGCGTCTGTTTTCTTCTCCGCCTCCTTGGCTTTGGGCGGGCCCTCGGGAAAGGCGCTTTTGACCGGGCCGGTCAGGCGGGCGGCCAAGGCCAGGCGCTTGTCGCCGTCCTTATAGGCGCGCAGCAGCCCCAGCGGGTCGGGGCGCATGCCGATCACCTGCACGGTGTCGATGGGCATGGCCCGGGCCCCGGTCTGGACCAGCGGCGCAAAGCTGGTGCCGGCGGCGGGCACGGGCTCGAGGATACCGGCGGTGGCCATGATCATCTGCCGGATGTCGCCGCTGACCACGTCGTCCTGCTCGAAGTGGCGCTGCATCAAATTCAGCCAGACCACGTAGTCGGCCACCACCGGCCGGTTGCCGCCGGGCGCGTTGACGCGCTGGGCAGCGTCGCGGTCGCCCACCACCTTGTCCTTGACCAGGCGCGCCCCCCAGGCCTCGAGCAGGCGGTTGAAGTCGGAGACGGCGTCGGGCAGCCGCATGCCGGAAAGCGCCTGGACTTCGGCGTTGGGGTCGACGAAGACGATGACCTTGCCGCCGCCCAAGACGAACTGGTCGATGGCGTATTTGAGGATATCGTCGAAGCCCTTGGGATGGATGATGAGCAGCAGGTCGGCATCATCCGGCACCTGCTTGTCAAATATGGTCATGGGCCGCACATCGAAGAAATTGCCGATCTGCTCGGTGAACAGCCAGGGCGGCGCCGGCCGGCCGGCCCGGCCGGCCCCCAGCACGGGCAGCGACGAAAGCACCGCCAGCACCTTCTTTTTGGGATTGGCCAGGCGGTGGATCAGCGAAGTCAAATCGTATTCCACGAAGCGCTCGCGCTCGGCGTTGAAAAACGGCACCACCTCCTGGCCGTCGGTGGAGTTGCTGGCGACCAGGCCGAAATAGCCGAGATCGCCCGAATCGCCCAGCGGCACCCCCTGCAGGCCCGAGGCCACGGCCCGGTCCTCGACGTCGGTGAAGGGCTGGGGATTGCGGATGTCGAGCTGCAGGCGGCCACCCGAAAGGTCGGCGTAGCGTTCCAGCAACTCGCGCACGCGGTTGTAGAAGTTGGCGTGCAGCGGGCTGCGTTGGCCCAGGCCGTCGGAAAAATAGAGCTCGACCGCGATGGGCTCGTCGATGGCCGCCAGCACCGTACTGGTGCCCGGCGACAGCGAATAGAGCTCGTCCTCGGTGAGATCGAGCTGCCACGAGGTGAAGGCCGCGTTGGCCAAAACGTTGACGCCGAGGAAGATGATCGCCGCCAGCGCCAAGCCCACCAAGGCCAGGCGCCGGCGCTGGCTGTCGCTGCTGCTATCCATGCCCGCTATCGCCATGGCCTAGTCCGCCCGCTTGAGGTCGACGATGACGACGTTGGCGCCGAGCCAAAAGACGATCATCGAAAGGAAGAAGACCAGGTCGCGGAAATCGATCACGCCCTTGGTGATGGCCTGGAAGTGGGTCAGGAAACTGAGCGAGGCGACCAGATCCACCAGCGCCCGCGGCGCCCAGCCCTGGAAGAAGCTGAGAACCAGCGCCATGCCGCTCATGGTGAAGAGGAAGCACACCGTGGCCGAGACGATGAAGGCGATGACCTGGTTCTTGGTCAGGGCCGAGATGCACGAGCCGATGGCCAGGAAGGCGCCGGCCATGACCAGACTGCCGAGATAGCTGGCCAGCACCACGCCGTTGTCGGGATCGCCCAGCAGGTTGACCGTGATCCACATGGGAAAGGTCAGCACCAGAGCCAGGCCGATGAAAGCCCAGGCAGCGAAGAACTTGCCCAGCACCGCTTGCGCCGTCGAGATGGGCAGCGTCATGAGCTGCTCCACCGTGCCGGTCTTGCGTTCCTCGGCCCACAAGCGCATGGCCACCGCCGGTACCAGCAGCAGGTAGAGCCAGGGGTGGTAGCCGAAAAAGCTGCCGAGGTCGGCCTGGCCGCGCCCGAAGAACTGGCCGATATAGAAGGTAAAGGCACCGGTCAGCGCCAGGAAGATGACGATGAAGACGTAGGCCAGTGGCGTCGAGAAGTAGCTTCGCAGCTCGCGTTTGGCGATGACCCGGATATTACGCATGGCCGGCCTCCGGATCGCCGCCGGTGATCTGGCGAAAGACGTCGTCGAGGCGCCCGCGCTCGACCGTCAGCTCCTCCACGGCGATGCCTTGGGTCCGGATTACCCCGGCCACGGCCGCCGCCAAGTCCTGGCCCGGTGCCGGCAGCACCCGCAAGCGCACCGCGCCGGAGGCCATGTGGGCCACCTCCAGGCTGGCAACCCCATCCAGACCGACCAGCGCCGGGCGCAATTTGCCCTCGTCGGCGTGCGCCACGACCAGCGCCACGGCGTTGTGCTCGGGCAGCCTGGCCTGCAGCTCCTCGGCCGTGCCATCGGCCAGCAGGCGCCCGGCGGCGATGATCACGGCCCGGCTGCACACCGCCTCGACCTCCTCGAGAATATGGGTCGAGATGATGATGGCCTTTTCGGCTGCCATTTCCCGGATCATCGAACGCACATGGTGCTTCTGGTTGGGATCGAGGCCGTCGGTGGGCTCGTCCAGGATCAGCACCTCGGGGTCGTGCAGGATCGCCTGGGCCAGGCCGACGCGGCGTTTGAAGCCCTTGGAGAGTGTTTCTATGCGCTGGCCGACGACGCTTTCCAGCGACACCGTGCCCAGCGCCTTTTCCACCCGCTGGCGCCGCTCGGCACCGTCGAAGCCACGCACCTCGGCGATGAAATCGAGGAAGCCGGCCACCGTCATGTCGCCATAGGTCGGCGCGCCCTCGGGCAAGTAGCCCAGGCGCTGCTTGACGGCGATGGGCTCGGCGACCACGTCGTGGCCGCAAACCAGTGCCCGGCCCGAGGTCGGCGGCAGATAGCCCGCCAGCATCTTCATGGTGGTCGATTTGCCGGCGCCGTTGGGCCCCAGGAAGCCCAGCACCTCGCCGCGCCCGACGCTGAGGTCGATGCCGTCGACGGCGGCCAGGGAGCCGTAGGTCTTGGTCAGCCCCTGCAAGGCGATCATCTCAGACATTATCGCTTCCCGTTGCGCTTGACAGGCCGGTCTCCGCGCCCGCTACTGCCATGAGGATCGGCGCCCCACCAAGCCGTGAGCGAGGCGCCAGCAGGCGCAATATAGTCAACGCCCGGCGGCGATCAAGTGCCTTTGGTGGGAAGGCGCGGCGGCCTATTTCGTCCGCACGCCCTGAGGATCGAAATTCAGCTCCAGCACCCGCCAGGCGGCGAACTGGCCGGCCGGCATTTCATAGGGCGAGCAACGCATGACAGCGCGCAGCGCGCGGTCGGCGGTGGGCAGGAACAGATCACTGCCGGCCTGGCTGCCGGTGTTGCGGCTCAGCACCTGGGGCGTGCTCCTGAGGTTGCCGTCGCGGCGCAACTTCACCCGCACCTTGATCACCGGCTGGCGGGCCGCGCCACTGCCCGGCGGCGCCTGCCAGCAGCCGCTGACCTGCTGGCCCAGCGCCTTGGCCAGGGCGCCCTGCGGCACGCTGCTCTGGGCCGCGGAGCTCTGGGCCGCCGGTGCCGGGGCACTCGAAGCCCGGGCCTGGGGCGCGGCCCGGACCTGCGGCGCGGCCTGGGCCGGGGGTCTGGCCCTGGCCCTCGCCCCTTTCATGACCTCCGACATGCCACCGCCCAGGACGGCGGCACCGGCCATCTCGGCGGCACCGCCGACGATTTCCTCGAAGGCGCCGCGCAAACGGCTCAGCATGCGCCGCATCTGGGCCTGGTTGCCATCATGGTAGAGCTCCTTGCGGGCCACCTTGGTATCGCCGTCGTAGTCAAAATTATCGACCAGCACCTTGGCGCCAAGGGGGCCGAGCAGAACGCTGAACAGCAGCGTGTCCTTGCCGCCGGCCTGGGCCTTGACGTCGGCGGTATCGAAGACGAAACGGAAAAAGCGGGTGATCTCGGCAACCGTCAGATGGTCGTCGCCGGTGACGTCGACCAAGGTCCAGAGATCGCTCTCGCAGTTCGCCTTGCCGGCTTCGCAATCGGCGATCAGGCGCTCGAAGTCGCTCGCCATGGCGGCTTTGGCGCCACTTGGCAACAACAGCACCAGAAACAGCGCCGAGGCCATGGCAACGGCTTTCCCGGTCATCGTCTTCTCCTTTTGCCCCGCCGCCTCTTTTAGCACATTTCGCGGCCCTGCCGTCAGGCGCCATCGGCGGCCCTCGGTTTTACCCCAATCGATAGCGAAAATCGCAACACGTCCCGCCGCTCATCAGCGTCTCGCGCCGCTCGAAGGCGACGCCCATGCCCTCCGCCATGGGCTCGTCGGCGCGACAGGCCAACAGGGGCCCCAGCTCTCGGGCCCCCAGCTTTTCCAGATGTTCGGCGTAGGCACAGCGCCGCACGTCGAAGCCGAACTCCGTCTCGTCCTCGCCCAGCGTTTGGTATTCAAGGGCGCCGCCCGCAGCAAAGGCTTCGACGCCGCGCTGCATGCTTTGGCGGTCGACCCGGCCGGCCGCCGCCAGGCGTTCGCCATGGGCCCGCGCCTCGGCATCCAGCACCTCGGCCACCAAGGCATCGGCCGTGGCCTCGCCGAGCTCCGCCCTGAGACGGCGCAGCAGCGGCACCAGCAGCGCCATCTGGGCTTTGAAACGATCGAACTGGGTGAAATTGCTCTCGGCCATTGTCGCCCTCCGCCAACTCTTCAATTTGCCAAGCGTCAGTTCAGCCTAGCGTATTTCAGGATTGACAAGAAATGCGGCGGTTCGAAAACCGTGATTTTATTGGCCAAACCCGTCCGCGACAGTTTGCCGCAGGACACCTTGTCGCATTGTGATTCCCCGCTTTTTGCCGAAATATCCCCCTGCGATTCCCAGAAACTTTATCGCGCTTGCGCTCGCGCTAACGCCGCGATCGCACTTCAACAACGAACGGGAGCGGGTGATGTCGTCCACCACAACAGAGAAACGACTTTCTCGCCGCGACGCTTTGCGAGGAGCCGGAGCCGGCGCGGTTGCCGCGACGGTGATTGCGGCCACGCCTCGCCAGGCCTCGGCGGCCGCCACGTCGAAACCCCACTTCGGCATGGTCATCGATACCCGGCGCTGCATCGGTTGTCATTCGTGCTCGGTAGCCTGCAAGGCCGAGTTCGACACCCCCTTGGGGTACACCAGGTCGTGGGTCGAATACGTCGAGAAGGGCAATTTTCCCAATGTCAGCCGGGCCTTCCTGCCCCGGTTGTGCAACCACTGCTCGGATCCTCAATGCGTCAGCGTCTGCCCCACCGGGGCGACCTGGAAGCGCGACGAGGACGGTATCGTGGTGGTCGACGCCGAGGTTTGCATCGGCTGCAAGTACTGCCTGCAAGCCTGCCCCTACGACGCCCGCTTCATCAATCCCATCTCGGGCTCCGCGGACAAGTGCGATTTCTGCCTGCACCGCACCACCAAGGGCACGGCACCGGCCTGCGTCACCACCTGCATCGGCCGGGCCCGGGTGTTCGGCGACCTCAACGATCCCTCGAGCGAGGTGGCCCGCCTGATTGCCGGCAACAACGTCACGGTGCTGCGCAAGGACATGGGCACCAAGCCCAACGTCTACTACATCAACGCCGATCATTCCGACGAAGCGGACGCCCGCCATTCCGGACAATACATCCGGGTGACGACGCATCGCCGCGAGAAACAGAGGAGGTAATCATGACAGAGGGATTGACCTGGGGGTTTCCCGTCATCGCCTATCTGTTCTTGGCGGGTTTGGGTGCCGGGGCGCTGACGGTCAGCGCTTCGATGTTCCTGCGGGGCGGAGATCCGCAACGCGGTATGCACGTCGATACGGCACGCTACGGAGCCTTTCTGGCGCCCGTGCCGATCATCATCGGCTGCGGCTTCCTGATCTTGGAACTTGGGTCGTTCGAGGCGGGGCATATGTTCCGCTTCTTCAACCTCTACCTGGTGATGAACTTGTCGCCGATGTCGGTCGGCACCTGGTTGCTGACGGCCTGCATCATCATCAGTCTGGCCTATGCCTACACCTATCTGAAGGAGGCCCCGGGCCTGACGCAGGAGCAGCGCTACACCTGGCGCCGCCTGCTGTCCTGGATCGCCATTCCCTTCGGCATTGCCACGGCGGTCTATACCGGCATCCTGCTGGGCGCCATGCCGGCGCGGCCTTTTTGGAACTCGCCCATCCTGGCCATGCTGTTCCTGCTGTCGTCGCTGTCGACGGGGGTGGCGGCGATCCTGCTGCTGCGCGCGCTGTTCCCCTCGAACCGCTTCGATCCCGAGACCGAGCGCCAGTTCAACAACTCGGGCTACATCCTGACCTCCACGGACACCATGCTGATCGGCTTCGAGTTGCTGGTGATCTTCCTCTTTGTGATGTTCGCGCACCTCACGGTGGGTAACGTCAAGGAGGCGGTCAGCGTGATCCTGGCGGGCGGCCAGTTGGCCAACTGGTTCTGGTTCGGCGTGGTCATCGTCGGGCTCTTGCTGCCGGCCCTGATCGAGCTCTACTACGTGATTCCCAGATTGGTCTTCCACGGCGAGTTCGTGGCGCCGCGGGGAATGGAGATCGTGGTTCCGATCGCCATCCTCATCGGTGGCTTCATGCTGCGCTACGTGGTGGTCGTAGCCGGTCAGATTACCGGCCCGATCGGGCTCTAAAGGAGGCTGCTATGTCTACGCGAAGAGATTTCCTGAAGCTCGGTGCCGCGGCAACGACGGCGGCGCTGGCAACGGGAGGCGTCTTGACTGCCCAAAGCGCCTCCTTTGGTGAAGGCAAGGACTACTCGCCCCAGACCGGACGGGAACGCCAGCCCGTGCCGTCGACCTGCTGGCAGTGCGTCTCACGCTGCCCCATCGTCGGCTACGTCGAGAACGGCCGCCTGGTCAAGATCGAAGGCCAGCCCAACTCGATCCGCACCGAGGGCAAGATCTGCGCCAAGGCCCAGGCCGGGGTCAACCAGGTCTACGATCCCGACCGCATCCTCTATCCCATGCGCCGCGTAGGCCTTCGTGGCGAGGGCAAGTGGAAGCGCGTGAGCTGGGACGAGGCCCTGACCGAGGTTGCCGGGCGCTTGAAAAAGCTGCGCGACGACGGCCATCCGGAAAAATTCATGTTCCACTACGGACGCATGAAGGCCTCATCGTCGAAGCTGATCAAGAGCGTGTTCCTGGCCAATTACGGCACCAGCACCATCGGCAACCACACTTCGATCTGCGAAGGCGGAAAGTGGACGGCGCAGGAGCTGACCTGGGGGTCGCACTATGACAACTGGGACTTCGACCACACCAAGTTCGTGCTCAACTTCGGCTCCAACTGCCTCGAGGCCCACACCAACCACACCGCGGTGGCCCATCGCCTGGCTCGGGCCATCGTCGACCGCAACGTGCGTATGGTGAGCTTCGACGTCAGGCTTTCCAACACCGCCGCCAAGTCGAGCGAGTGGGTCCCCGTCAAGCCCGGCACCGACGGTGCCGTGATGCTGGCCATGTGCAACGTCATCATGGAAGGCGGCCTCTATGCCGGCGAGGGCGAGGACTTCCTGCAATTCGTCAAGGTGACGAAGGGCCCGAACCCCCCGGTGGCCGACAAGATCGCGGCCCTCAAGGCGCACCTGGCCCAGTACACGCCGGAATGGGCGGAAAAGCAAAGTGGTGTCCCGGCCAAGATGATCCGGGAAATAGCCGTCGAATTCGCCACCACCAAGCCGGCCGTGCTGATCACCTATCGCGGTGCCGTGGCCCACGTCAACGGCAACGACACCGAACGGGCGGCGCAAATGCTGGCTTCCATCACCGGCAACGTCGACAACCCGGGTGGGCGCTGCAAGGCCGTCGGCCCCAAGTGGAAATATCCCAAGGGCCCGAAAAAGAAGCCCAAATCGAAGAAGCTCAAGATCGTCGACGGCTTCAAGGGCCAGGCCAAGCTGCCGACCCATCACATGAGCCATCACGTGCTCAAGGTGATCAAGGACGGCAGCCAAGGGCGGCCCGAAATCTACATGTGGTACTGTTATGCGCCGGTCTATTCGAACGGCGATGTGAAGGAGAACATCGAGGTTCTCAAGGACGAGCCATTGATCCCCTTCACGGTCTGCGTCAATCCGTTCTACGACGAATCGGCGGCGCTGGCCGACATCATCCTGCCCGACGCCACCTACCTCGAGCGCTGGGATTGGGAGGACATGGTGTCACCGGCACAGATCCCCGAGTACTACATCCGCCAACCCATGGTGAAGCCACTGGGCGAGGTTCGGGATTTCGCCGACGTCACCTGCGAACTGGCCGAACGCATGGGCTTCCCGCTGGGCATCAAGAACAAGGAGGAGTTCGTCAAGGCCTCATGCGAAAAGACCAAGGCGGTGAAGGCCGCCGGCGGCTTCGAATTCATTCGCAAAGCCGGCGTCTTCAGCGAAGCCGGCGCCCATCCCAAGTACTTCTCGTACCGCAAGACCGTGAAGCCCGAGGCCTACGAGCATGATGGTGTCATCCTCGACCAGGCCACCGGCGTCTACTGGAACTGGAAGAAGGCCAAGGTCAAGTCCGAGGAAGAAGCCCGGGCCAAGGGTTATGCCCACACCAAGAAGTCCTACAAGGCCTACGTCGGCCAGCGTATCGGCGACAAGGTCTACAAGGGTTTCAAGCCGGACAAGGTGAACAAGTCGGGCTTCATGGAGCTCTACTCCGAGATCATGGAGGACAAGGGTCTGAATCCCCTGCCCATCTACCGGCCCATCGCCGAGCACCAGAAGATGGGCCAGGGCGAGCTCATCCTGACCACCTTCAAGGTCAACGTGCAGGTCCATTCGCGGACACAGAACTGCAAGTGGCTGACCGAGATCTATCACGACAATCCGGGTTGGATTAACCCGGCCACGGCCGCCGGCCTGGGCATTGGCCATGGCGACAAGATCAAGGTCACCTCGGAGATCGGCGAGATCGAGACCAAGGCCCACGTCACGCCCGCGGTGGTACCCGGCGTCATCGCCATCTCCTTCCACTGCGGACACTGGGAATACGGACGCTACGCCTCGGGCAAGAAGTCGCCCGTCGGCGCCAAGGATCCCAGTGACAAATTCAAGTGGTGGTCCAGCAAGGGTGAGCACCCCAACTGGATCATCCCCAACCGGCCCGATCCCATCAACGGCCAGCAGGCCTGGATGGATACCGTGGTCAAGGTGGCCAAGGTCTAGCCGCCGCGGCGTTTGGTGGGTCCGGGAGCCTTCCCGGGCCCACCTTTTTTTGCCCCCTGCCCTTCCCAGCGACCGCTCGGCGGACCTATCATTCGGCCATGAAAAACGACGAGCCGGCCCACATCGCCGCCCAGCGCGCCAATCTCTACGGCTTCCTGGCCACCCTCTTTCGCGCCGAACCCGATGTCGAGCTGATTCACCGGCTGGCCGATGCCGACTACATCACGCTGCTGCGCGCCGCCGGAGCCGATCTCGAGGCCGCCTACTTCCAGCGTCCCGAGGCCGAGGTGCTGGAGGAACTGGCGGTCGAATACACCCGCCTCTTCATCGGCCCGGGCAAGCACGTCTCGCCCCACGCCTCGGCCAACATGCCCAACGAAGGCGGCACGCTGTGGGGCCGGAGCACCAGCGACGCCGTGGCACGGATCCGCGAGGCCGGCCTCGACTACGACCCCGACTACCATGGCCTGCCCGATCACGTCAGCGTCGAGTTCGAGCTCATGGCGGCGCTGGCCGGCCGCGAGGCCGAGGCCTGGCGGGCCGGCGAGGAAGAGGCGGCACTGAGCCAGCGCCGACTCCAGGCCTCGTTCATCGAGGAACATCTGGGCCACTGGCTACCCGAATTCTGCCGCCGCATCATCGAGCAGGCGGAGCTGGCGCTCTACGGCGAGATGGCCAAGCTGACAGCCGCCTTCCTCGAAGCCGAACGCGCCGACCTGGCGGGCGAAAGCGGCGCCGGCTGATCAGCGCCGGGAAAGGTCCGCCGCCAGGGCCTGGGCCCGTGGTGCGGCGTGGGCGAAGAAGCGGCGGTAGGAGGGGCAGAGGTAGCTCAAGGCACCGCCGCCGCCGTCTTGGGCCACGAAACGGTGCTTCGGACAATCGCCGCCACAGTGCGCCAGATGCGCACACGCCCGGCAAGCGGCCGGCAACCCGGTCTCCTTGGCGGCCCCGAAGCGGCACTGCCCCGGGCTCGCCGCCAATTCTGCGAAAGAGCGTTCAGTGACGTTGCCCAGCCGGTGTTCGGCATCGACGTAGTGGTCGCAGGCATAGAGATCGCCGTTGTGCTCGAGAGCCAGCGCCCGGCCGCAGCGGGCGGCGTGGACGCACTGGCCGGGGGGCGCGCCGAGGAAGTGGCCGACCAGGGATTCGAACGCCATGACGTAGGCCCGGCCCACGTCGCGGCCCTGCCATTCGTCGAACACGGCCGCGAGGAAGCGCCCGAAGCCCTCGGGCGGTACCGACCAGGGCGCGATTTCCGTTGCCTCCTTGCCGGGCAACGCCAGGGTGCCGTCGGGCCGCAGGCGTTCGACCAGCGGGATGAACTGCATGACCTCGACGCCGGCGCGCCGCAGGAAGCGGTAGATGCGCCGGCCCTCGCGCACATTGCCGCGATGTACCACGGTCAGGGTGTTGACCGCGACGCCGCGCTCAAGCATCAGGTCCAGGGCGCGCCGCGTGCGTTCAAAGGTGGGCCGGCCCTTGCGGTCGCGGCGGTAGCGATCCGTCAGCGTCCGCGGCCCGTCGATGCTGAGTCCCACCAGGATGCCGGCCTGGGCCAGATAATCGGCCCAGGCCTCGTCGATCAGGCTGCCGTTGGTCTGCAGCGAATGTTCGAGCCCCACGCCGGCGGGGCGGATGCGCTCGGCCAACTCGACGGCGCGGCGCAAAAAGTCGAGCCCGGCCAAGGTCGGCTCGCCGCCCTGCCAGCAGAGCTGCACGTTGCCTGCCGAGCCATCGAGAATACCGCGCAAAAAGGCCTCCAGCACCGGCTCCGGCATGAGCAGCCGGGCCGGCTTGGGATAGAGGGTTCGCTTGGCGGTATAGAAGCAGTAATCGCAATCGTAGTTGCAGGCCGGCCCCACCGGCTTGACGATGACGTGCCAGCCCGCTGCCGGGTCCGCAGGCAGTTTCAGAACTCCCGCAAACGCGCGAAGCGGTCGCGGTGGAAGGCGGCGTCGCCGAAGCTCTGCTGGGCCACCCGGGCGCGCTTGAGGAAGAAGCCGATCTCCTCCTCGTCGGTCATGCCGATGCCGCCGTGCAGTTGCACCGCCTCGCTGGACACCAGCTCGAAGGCGTCGCAAAGCTTGGCCTTGGCGCAACTGGCCAGCTCGGCCACGTCGCCCCGGCCGGCATCAAGGGCATCGAGGCCCTCCATGACGATGGATTTCGAGAGCTCGATCTCGTTGAACATCAGGGCCGCGCGGTGCTTCAGCGCCTGGAAGGAGCCGACGGGCACACCGAACTGCTGGCGCACCTTGAGATATTCGATGCTGCGCTCGAAAGCCTCGGAAATGCTGCCCAGCATCTCGGCCGAAAGCGCGATGCGGGCCCGGTCCAGGAGATCGTCGAGCAGCCCGGCAGCGCCGCCGATCTCGCCCAACACGGCCTCGGGCCCCACAGTGACGCCATCGAATGAGATACGGGCGGCGTTGCGGCTGTCGACCATCATGGTCCGGGTGCGTTTGATGCCAGCGGCGTCGGCCGGCAGTAGAAACAGCGACACGCCCTCGTCGTCGGCCGGGCCGCCGGCCGTGCGGGCCGCCACGATGAGTCGGTCGGCGACGTGGCCATCAAGCACGAAGCGCTTCTCGCCGCTGATCCGGAAGCCGCCGTCGACCGGCCCGGCCCGGGTGGCGACATGGCGGGGGTCGTGGTGCGCTCCCTCCTCGTGGGCCAAGGCCAGCAACAACTCGCCAGCGGCCACGGCCGGCAGCAATTCACTCTGTTGCGCGGCCGAGCCGCCCAGTTGCAGCGCCGCCGCCCCGATCACCGCCGTGGCCAGCAGCGGCGTGGCGGCCAGGGTGCGCCCTGATTCTTCCAGCACCAGGCCCATGGCCAGATAGCCGAGCCCGGAGCCGCCGTATTCCTCGGCCACCAGGATGCCGGCAAAGCCGAGCTCCGCCATGTCGCGCCACAGCGCCGGCGAATAGCCCAGCGCATCGCCCTCGTCGCGCAGCGCCCTGAGCGACGCCACGGGCGCCTCCGCGGCGAAAAAATTGTGCGCCGTGTCCTTGATCAGGACCTGTTCCTCGTTCAGTACCAAGGCCATAGCGCTGCCCCACCTAGTCCGGCAGGCCAAGGACGCGCTTGGCGATGATGTTGAGCTGAACCTCCGAGGTACCGCCCTCGATCGAATTGCCCTTGGAGCGCAGCCAACTGCGGGTGAGGTTGAGCTCGTCGTCCGCGAAGCCTTCGCCCTCCCAGCCCAGGCCCTGGAAGCCCGTGCACTTCATCATCAGCTCCATGCGTCGTTTATTATGTTCCGTGCCGTAGTACTTGAGCATGGCCGAGGTGTGGCCCGGACCGCCGGCCTTGGCTTCTTCGCCGGCACGTCTGAGCGTCGCGGCGAAACAGCGCGAGTTGATCTCCTGGCGGGCGATCTCGTCGCGCAGCACGGCATCGGCGATGCCGCGGTTGTCGACGCCGACATATTCCTTGGCCAGGCCGTCCAAGGACAACTCCGACGAGCCGATGGCCCGGCCCATGCCCATGGACGAAATCATGGTGCGCTCGTGCTGCAACAGCCGCTTGGCGATCTCCCAACCGCCGTTCAGGCGCCCCACCAGGTTCTCCTTGGGCACGGCCACGTCATCGAAGAAGGTTTCGCAAAACGGCGAGGAGCCCGAGATCAGCTTGATGGGACGGGTGCTGACGCCTTCGCTGGCCATGTCGAAGAGCAGAAAACTTATACCTTCGTGCTTTTTAGAGCTGTCGGTGCGCACCAGGCAGAAGATCCAGTCGGCCTTGTCGGCATAGCTGGTCCAGATCTTCTGGCCGTTGACCAGATAGTGATCGCCGCGGTCCTCGGCCTTGGTCTGCAGACCCGCCAGGTCCGATCCGGCGCCGGGTTCGGAATAGCCCTGGCACCAACGGATCCGGCCGGCCACGATCTGCGGCAGGTGCTCCCGCTTCTGGACCTCGCTGGCGAGCTCGAGCAGCACCGGCCCGAGCATCCAGAGACCGAAGCTGAACAAGGGAGGGCGGCACTTGAGGCGGTCCATCTCAACCTGCAGAATCCGGGCCTGGTCCTTGTCGAGACCGCCGCCGCCGTATTCCCGAGGCCAGGTCGGCGCCGTCCAGCCCTTGGCGGCCATGCGTTCGAGCCAAGCCTGCGAATCGGGGTTGACGAAGACCGGCTTGCGCCCGCCCCACACGGTTTCCTCCTCCGGCATCGGCGTGCGGCAACTGTCGGGGCAATTGGCCTCGAGCCAACTGCGGCTCTCGTCGCGGAACTGATCGAGGGATGACACAGTTATCTCCTGCCCGGGAAAGGGAAACGGCTGGCCACAGGGCCTATTGTAGACGGGATTCGGAGCGAATGCTTTACTGCCGGCTAGGCCCCGTTCCTGGCCCAGACCGCCTGGCTGGTCCGGACCTGCCACGCCAACCCGCCGGCGCCGGGCATCGAGGCCGTACGCCTGCCCGGCCAGCGCGCGCTGGAGTACAGGCGTAGCGCCCTGCCCCGCCCCCTGACGCCAAAATAGGAACAAAAGCGTCCGCGTCCCCTTAATTAAGAATCGTTAATGCGGCGGCGTTGACTTCGTTAAGAAAGCGTCCGCGTCCGTTAAGAAAGCGTCTGCGTCCCCTTAATTAAGGAATGTTAATGCCGTTTTGTTGAATTGGTAAAGCCCTAGCCCTTGCCCTATCCGCTGGCGCGGTCGGTGTCGACGACCGGCAGTTCGGGGCCTTGGAAGCGGCGGTCGTGGCCCAGCGCCGGGATCATGGCCCGGGCCTCGTCAGAGGCCGCCAGGTCGATCTCGGCGCTGATCACGCCGACCTCCGTGCCGGCCTCCGCCACCACCTTGCCCCAGGGATCGACGATCAACGAATGGCCGTAGGTCTGGCGTTTGCGGGGATGCCGGCCGCACTGGGCCGGCGCCACCACGAAGCAGCCCGTCTCGATGGCCCGGGCGCGCAACAGCGTGTGCCAGTGGGCCTCGCCCGAGACCCGGGTGAAGGCCGCCGGCACCGTCAGCAGCCGCGCCCCGGCCTGGGCCAAGGCGCGGTAGAGGTAGGGAAAACGCACGTCGTAGCAGACCGTCAGGCCGACCAGGCCCCAGGGCGTAGCCGCCAGCACGGCCCGGTCACCGGGCTCGAAGGTCTTCGATTCGCGGTGCACTTCGCCCTCGGGCAGGTCGACGTCGAACATGTGGATCTTGTCGTAGCGGGCGGCGATTTCCCCCTCGGCGTCGAAAAGAAACGAACGCGGCGCCACGCGCCCGTCGGCCGAGCCCACGCCCAGCGTGCCGGCCAGCAGCCAGACCCCGGTCTGGCGCGCCAGTTCGGCGCAAGCGGCGACGGCCGGGTGCTCGGCCTGGGGCACGGCGCTGGCCCTCAGGTCGGCCGCACTTTCAGCCATCAGGGCGCTGTTCTCGGGCAGCGTCACGAGGTCGGCGCCGCCTGCTTGAGCCTGGCGCACGAGATCGCCGACGCTGGCCAGGTTGGCGGCCATGTCGGGACCGCTGTTGAGCTGCACGCAAGCCACCGTCAGTTTGCTCATGCGCCGGCTCCCAGCAGGCCATCCAACTCGCCGTCGAAGTCGAGCTCATATAGCTCGTCGCAGCCGCCGACGTGGCGTTCGCCGATGAAGATCTGGGGCACCGTGTGGCTGCCGGCCCGTTCCATCATGCGCCGCCGGGCCTCGGCATCGGCGCTGACGTCGATCTCGTCATAACCGACGCTTTTCTTTTCCAACAACCCCTTGGCCCGCCAGCAAAACGGGCAGTAGGGCGTCGTGTAGATCACCACGTCGTTCATCCGCCACCTCCGGCCGCCAACTATATAGGGTCGCTGTTGGGCCGAACAACCCGGGCCACGGTGAGCACCCGCACCTCGCCGGCACCGCCCCGCAGCAGCACCCGGGCGCAAGTGCGCACGGTGGCACCGGTGGTCATGACGTCGTCGACCAGAACCACGGTGCGGCCCAAGGCCTGCGCCCGGCGCCCGGCCGGCAGCACGATGGCGCCTTCGAGGTTGCGAAAACGCGCGCTGCGGCTGAGGCCGCCCTGGGGCGGCGTCGGCCGCTTGCGCTGCAAGAGATCGGGCACGAATTCCAGACCGCTGGTCCGGCCCAGCGCCTGGGCCACCAGGGCGGCTTGGTTGTAGCGCCGGGCAAACAGCCGGCGGCGGTGCAGCGGCACCGGCACCACCACGTCGGCACCAGGCAAGAGCTCCGCCCCGGCCCGGGCCAGCCAGCGCCCCAGGCTGGGCGCCAGGTCGGTTCGGTCGCCGTGCTTCAGCGCCAGGATCAGGCCGCGGCTGGCCTCGTCGTAGCGCAACGCCGCCCGGGCGGCAGCGAATTCCGGCGGCTCGCGGGCGCAACCACCACAGAGCGCCCCGGGCCCCTGGTCATAGGCGAAGGGAAAGCCACAAACGGCGCACATCGGGCCGTCGAGGAACGTGAGCTGGCGCCAGCAGCCGGCGCACAACTGGCCCTGCGCGTCGACCGCGCCGCGGCAGGCCAGGCAGCGCGGCGGCAAGACGATATCGAGCGCCGGCAGCAAGATCCGCGAGGCCCGCGAGAGCAGTGTGGCAGCCATAAGTTGCATCTAAGCGGGCTGGGCCGCGCCGAGTCAATGCAGAGAAATCCTGCCGCCAAGCGGCAGGAATGCAGAGAAATCTTGCCGCCGAGCGGCAGGAATGCCATATGGCCGGCATGTCCGACGACCACCTCATCTTCGATCGTGGCGCCCTGCGGCGCCATCGCGAGCGCGCCGCGGCCGGCTTCGCGGACTTCGATTTCCTGGCCCGCGAAGTGGCGATTCGCCTCGGCGAACGCTTGGCCGACGTCACCCGACGCTTTCCCCGCGCCCTCGATCTGGGTTGCCTGAACGGCACGCTGAGCCGCGCCATCGCCGGCCTGGGCGGCATCGAAAGCATCGTGCGCTGCGATCTCTCGGCGGCCCACATCGCCGCCGCCCGGCGCCTGGGCGGTGGCAACGGCCTAGACCTGGTGGCCGACGAGGAATTTTCGCCCTTTGCCGAGGCCTCGTTCGACCTGGTAGTCAGCGGCCTGGCGCTGCACTGGGTCAACGACCTGCCAGGCACGCTGGCCCAGATCCGGCGCTGCCTCAAGCCTGACGGCCTCTTTCTGGCAACCTTTCTGGGCGGCGACACGCTGAGCCAGTTGCGCGCCGCCCTGGTCGAGGCCGAGAGCGAGCAGAGCGCCGGGGCCAGTCCGCGCGTCTCCCCCTTTGCCGACGTGCGCCAGGCCGGCGACCTTCTCATCCGGGCCGGATTCGCCCTGCCGGTGGCCGACGTCGACAGCCTCAGCGTCAGCTACGGCGACGCCCTCGGCCTGATGCGAGATTTGCGCGGCATGGGCGAGAGCAACGCCCTGGACGGACGGCGGCGGAACTTCACGCCGCGAAAGCTGCTGTGGCGCGCCGCCGAGCTCTACCGCCAGCGCTACGCCGACAGAGAGGGCCGCCTGCCGGCGCGCTTCGATATCATCACCATCACGGCTTGGGCCCCGCACCCCTCGCAGCCCCGGCCGGCGCGGCCCGGCAGCGCCACGGCCAGCCTGGCCGATGCCTTGGGCGAAGTCGGGGGCGGGATCTGAGACGGCGTTTTGCCGCCTCCGAGAACCGTCGCAGGTTCACGTTTTCGGGCCTGCCGCCGCCTCGGGATGCGCCAAGCGCCACTCCTGCCAGTCGAGATCGGAACTGCTTTCCAGGGAAAGCTCCCCGTGCCCAGCCAAATGATCGAGGAAAAGCACCAGGTTGTCCTCCGCGTAACGGGCGCTCGGTACGATCATGCCGTCGAACTCGAGAAAATGAGCGGCGGCACCGACTTGCCGGCAGCGCAGATAATCGAGGGAGCGGTAGGTTCGGGTGTCGACGCCGAGCGCTTCCAGTTGGCCAACGTCCGCCAGGCGCAGCGTCCGGCCGGTCTTCACACCGAGGGTGTTCAGACATACCGGCCGTGAGGGAAAAACCGATTGCCGGGAGAAATGGAAATGGATTTCCGCGACGGCAGCGACCGGACCGAGACTGGTATAAAGGACTTCGAACAGCTGCGGCGGTGCCCAGCGCCCACCGGCCAGGCTGCCGGCCAGAGGATCGCGTTCACGCCATGTGACACGATAAGCATTGCCGGCAAAGGCAATGGGCTCCTGGACGCTCAGGGCGTCGATCAGATCCCGCTCATGGACGTGGCTACTGGCCATGCGGTAATCGCCGCCCGAAACCGGCCTCAGATGTAGACGTTGTCCGCGAGCTGCTCGATGACTTCCAGGACTTCCTCGATCTTGCCTTCCTGGATCAATTCGGCCGGCTTGCGGCCGTCGAGCAGCTTGTGGCGCGAATAGAGCCAGAGACGGGCTTCGTCCGGGGTATAGAACTCAGCCAGTTGGTCGACGACGTATTCGAGCTCCACGAGCAGGAGCTGCGACGACCGGTGTGGCGAAGCCTTGCCGGTGTTCCAGCGCGACACCGTTGCCGGCGACGTACCCAGAACATTGGCCACGTCCACGGCATTCATGCCGCCGCGATCGCGCAGGGCCTCAATTTTTCGAGCAATTATGTTACTCATTGCGCTTCAAATACCTTTTTGATGCACAAACGTCTTACATTTTGATTTCATATTTGACTATATATGAAATTCTCCGCCAGATATCAAGCCCGATTCCACCGGCCAACTTAATTATAACATGTTGAATTCTAAAGAAAATCCCGCAACATGGCGACCAGCGGCTTGTCGGCGGGCGGCATGTCGTAATCGGCCATCTCGCGCGGCCGCAGCCATTTCAACTCCTGGCCCTCGCGGGCCCGCGGCCTGCCCTGCCAGACGCGGCAGACGTATAGCGCCATCAGCAGGTGAAAATCGGCATAGTCGTGCGAGGCGAAGGTGAAGGGGGCGAGGCAGGATTCGGTGACGTCGATGGCCAGCTCTTCGGCCAGTTCGCGGATCAGCGCCGCTTCCGGGGTCTCATCCGCCGCCAGCTTGCCGCCGGGAAATTCCCAGAGCCCGGCCAGGGCCTTGCCGGCCGGGCGGCGCGCCAGCAGCACCCGATCGTCGGCATCGACCAGGGCGGCGGCGACCACCAGCTGGATGGGCTTGGCTTTCACGAACGATAGTCCGCGTTGATCGAGATGTAGCCATGCGTCAGGTCGCAGGTCCAGACCGTGAAGCGGCCGCGGCCGACGCCGACGTCGACGGCAATTTCGATCTCGTCGCCCTTCATGTAGGCCGCCACCGGGGCCTCGTCGTAGCCCGGCACGGCCAGGCCGCGCCTGGCGATCTCGGTGCCGCCGATGGCGATGCCAAGGCGGTCGCGGTCGGCCTTCTCGCCCGCTTTGCCCACCGCCATGACGATGCGGCCCCAGTTGGGATCGCAGCCGGCGATGGCGGTCTTGACCAAGGGTGAATTGGCGATCGAAAGGCCGATCTGCCGCGCCGCCCGGGCCGATTCGGCGCCGCGCACGTTGACGGTGACGAATTTGCCGGCGCCTTCGCCGTCGCGCACGACCTGCTGGGCGAGATCGGTCAGCACCTCGCCCAGCTTGGCCCGGAAATCCTTGAGGCAGGGATCAGTGGTGGATTTGACCGGCCGGTGGCGCGGCCCACGGGCGGTGGCGAACAGCAGCACCGTATCCGAAGTCGAGGTGTCGCTGTCGACGCTGATGGCGTTGAAGGAGCGCGCGTTGGCCGCCACCAGGCAGCGTTTGAGCACGGCTGCGGGCAGGCGGGCATCGCTAAACACGAAAGCCAGCATGGTGGCCATGTCGGGCGCGATCATGCCCGAGCCCTTGGCGATGCCGGCGATGGTCACCGGCCGGCCGCCGATCTCGGCTTGGCGACTGGCTCCCTTGGGGAAGGTGTCGGTGGTCATGATGGCCTCGGCCGCCGGCTTCCAGGCGCCCGGCTTGAGGCGACGCTTAAGTCCCCCCAGCACCCGGGTGATGCGCTGATCGGGCAGCTTCTCGCCGATCACCCCGGTCGAGGCGACGAAGACCTGGCCCGGCTGGCAGCCCACGGCCTGGGCCGCCGCCCGGGCCGTACGTTGGACGGCGGCCAGCCCGGCGGCGCCTGTGAAGGCGTTGGCGTTGCCGGAATTGACCAGCAGCGCCCGGGCCCTGCCGCCGCGCAGGGCGGCGCGGCACCAGTCGACCGGGGCGCTGGCGGTTTGCGAACGCGTGAAGACGCCGGCCACGGTGGTGCCCGGTGCCAGTTCGGCCAGCATGACGTCTTTGCCGGCGCGGCCCCGTACAGCGGCGCTGGCGGCGGCCAGCCTGAGGCCGGCGATCTCCGGCAGTGGGCCAAAGCGGGCCGGTGCCAAAGGCGATCTGGCCGGCGCCGCCGGGGCTAAGGATTTGGCGCCTTTGCGCCTGGATTTGCCTGCCATCGCCGTTCTCCGTCTGGTTGCCTCGAGCCGGCCCCTACTATACAGCGGGCAAGCCGCCCACAAGGTGCTGCTTGGCCCGTGGCCGCCCCGTGGCCGCCCCGTGGCCGCCCTATGGTTTTCGCATCGTTGACACTGCCAATCCCTGCCCTTATGTCTCAGGTCGGCCGGCCGCGGCGCCGGTTTATTTGCACCTTCCCCGAGGCTTTGCATGATCGGCTCGCTGGCAAGAAAGATCTTTGGCACGGCCAACGACCGCGTGCTGCGCGAGCTCGAGGGCCCGGTGGCCGAGATCAACGCCCTGGAGCCCGAGCTCGAGGCGCTCAAGGACTTCGAACTGCGGGCCCGCACCGACTGGTTCAAGGAACGCCTGGAAGCCGGCGAAAGCCTCGACGACTTGCTGGTCGAAGCCTTCGCCACGGTGCGCGAGGCCTCCAAACGCACGCTGGGACAGCGCCACTTCGACGTCCAGTTGCTGGGCGGCATGGTGCTGCACCAGGGCCGCATCGCCGAGATGGCAACCGGCGAGGGCAAGACCCTGGTGTCTACGCTGCCCATCTACCTCAACGCCCTCGAGGGCCGCGGCGTGCATCTGGTCACGGTCAACGACTACCTGGCCCAGCGCGACGCCGAGTGGATGGGCGAGATCTACAGCTTCCTGGGCCTCAGCGTGGGCTGCATCGTGCACGGCCTCGACGACGACGAACGCCGCGTCGCCTATGGCGCCGACGTGACCTACGGCACCAACAACGAATTCGGCTTCGACTATTTGCGCGATAACATGAAATTCGCGCTCGAAGACATGGTACAGCGCGATTTCGGCTACGCCATCGTCGACGAGGTCGATTCCATCCTGATCGACGAGGCGCGCACGCCGCTGATCATCTCCGGTCCGGCCGAGGACTCGTCCGAGCTCTACCACCAGATCGACCGGATCATCCCCAAGCTCGGTGAGGACGACTTCGAGCTCGACGAGAAATCGCGCACGGTTTCGCTCAGCGACGACGGCGTCGAGCACGCCGAGGAGCTGCTCAAGGACAGCGGCTTCCTCTCCGAGGGCGGACTCTACGACATCGCCAACGTTTCCGTCGTCCACCACGTCAACCAGGCGCTCCGGGCGCACAAGCTGTTTGCCGCCGACACCGACTACATCGTCAAGGACAACAAGGTCATCATCATCGACGAATTCACCGGCCGCATGATGGAAGGCCGGCGCTATTCCGAGGGCCTGCACCAGGCGCTCGAGGCCAAGGAAGGCGTCTCGGTGCAGCAGGAAAACCAGACCCTGGCCTCGATCACCTTCCAGAACTACTTCCGGCTCTACGAGAAACTGGCCGGCATGACCGGCACCGCCGCCACCGAGGCGGCCGAGTTCGCCGACATCTACAAGCTCGAAGTGGTGCAGGCACCGACCAACCTGGTCTGCATCCGCGACGACGCCGACGACGAGGTCTACCGCACGGCCGAGGAAAAATACCAGGCCATCATCGAATTGATCGAGGACTGCCAGGAACGCGGCCAGCCCATGCTGATCGGCACCGTCTCGATCGACAAGTCGGAGGAACTGGCAGCCAAGCTCAAGGAGCGCCAGATCCCGCACAACGTGCTGAATGCCCGCTACCACGAACAAGAAGCGCAGATCATCGCCCAGGCCGGCCGCACCGGCGGCATCACCATCGCCACCAACATGGCCGGCCGCGGCACCGACATCCAGCTCGGCGGCAACCCCGACATGCGGCTGCGTATCGAGCTCCCGGACGACGCCGACGAGGCCGGGCGGGCCGAACTCGAGGCCACCATCGCGACTGAGACGGCGACCGAGAAGGCAGAGGTCATTGCCGCCGGCGGCCTCTACGTAGTGGGCACCGAGCGCCACGAAAGCCGGCGCATCGACAACCAGTTGCGCGGCCGTTCGGGCCGCCAGGGCGATCCCGGGGCCTCCAGTTTCTATCTCAGCCTGGAAGACGACCTGATGCGCATCTTCGGCTCCGAGCGCATGGACTCGATGCTGCAGAAACTCGGCCTCCAGGAAGGCGAGGCCATCGTCCACCCCTGGATCAACAAGGCGCTCGAGAAAGCCCAGCAGAAGGTCGAGGCTCGCAACTTCGACATCCGCAAGAATTTGCTGAAGTTCGACGACGTGATGAACGACCAGCGCAAGGTGATCTACGAGCAGCGCATCGACCTGATGCGCGCCGAGGAGGTCAGCGAGACCATCGCCGACATGCGCCACGACGTCATGGAAGGCCTGGTCAAGCGCCATATTCCCGAAAAAGCCTATTCCGAGGAGTGGCAGACAGAGGCCCTCGAGAGCGAACTCGAGCGGGTGCTGGGGCTGAAGCTGCCGATCGGGGAATGGGCCGGCGAGGAGGGCGTCGCCGAGACCGAAATAGAAGAGCGCGTGCAAGCCGAGGCCGACCGGCGCATGGCCGAAAAGGCGGCCAACTACGGCCGCGAGCTGTGGCGCCTGGTGGAGAAGAACCTGCTGCTGCAGCTCCTCGACCAGCACTGGAAGGAGCACTTGCTCTCGCTCGACCACCTGCGCCAGGGCATCGGCCTCAGGGCCTATGGCCAGCGCGATCCCCTCAACGAATACAAGCGCGAGGCCTTCGACCTTTTCGAAACCACGCTTTCTGGCCTTCGCGAACAGGTGACGACGCTGCTGGCCCACGTCGAGCTGCACCTCGACCAGGACCAGCCCATTCCCGAACGCGAGGCCCCCAGCGCCACCCTGGAAAGCCACTTCGATCCGATATCGGGCGACGACCAGATGGCCGAACTCGAACTGACCGCCGCCTTGGCGCCCCCGCGGCCCAGCGAGCCCGATCCCCAGGATCCCGCCACCTGGGGCAAGGTGCCGCGCAACTCGGCCTGCCCTTGCGGCTCGGGCAAAAAGTACAAGCACTGCCACGGCCGCGCAGCCTAGGGCTGATTTTGGTATGCGGGTGCGGCCCGCCGGGGGTCAGGGCTCGAGCAGCACCTTGCACTGGTCGCCGGGGGTTTTCAGTTCTTCGAAAGCCGCCGAAAAACCCGCGAAATCGACGAAGTGGCTGGCCATGGCGCCGGGATCGATACGTCCCGCGGCCAGCATGTCGAGGGTGAATTCGAAGTCCTGGCGGCGGTAGCAATAGACGTACCTGAGAGAAAGTTCCTTGGTGATGGCCTTGGCCGGAATGGTGGTGTCGGGCGCCATGCAGACCCCGGCCACGACGATACGGCCATATAGCGGCGCGTAGTCCATGCAAAGCTGTTGCGAGCCCGGCACGCCGACGCAGTCGAAGATGACGTTGGCCCGGCTGCCGGCCACCTCCTTGCAGGCGGCGACGACGTTCTCCGAACTGGCATCAATACAACGGGTAGCGCCGAAGCCGGCGGCGGCCGCGGCGCGGGCCGGCGAGAGGTCGGAGACGCAGACCTGGCGGGCGCCAAAAAAACGCGCCCACAGCGTCACCGCGGCGCCGATGGGGCCGGCGCCGACCACCAGCACGGCGTCGCCGGGCTGCAGCCCCGCCGCCTCGACGGCGTGAAGGCCGACGGCCAGGGGCTCGACCAGGGCGCCGGTACGATAATCGACACTCTCGGGCAGCCGCATGGCCTGGTCGGCGCCCACCCGCAGGTATTCGGCATAGGCGCCAGGGAGCTTGCCCAGCCCCGTGGACACGACGTCTTTGCAGCGGTGGCCGTGGCCGCTCAGGCACATCTCGCAGCGGCCGCAGGAAAGATAGGGCAGCGCACAGATGCGCTCGCCCTCGCGCCAGCCCTCGACACCGGCGCCCAGGGCTACGATATCGCCGGCGAATTCGTGGCCCAGGATGGTGCCCTCGGCCAGCGGTGTCATGCCGCCAGCACGGTCGCGCACCTGGGCCATATGCAGGTCCGAGCCGCAGATGCCCGAGGTCCGGACGCGCAACAAAAGCTCACCCTCCAGGGGCTCGGGATCGGCCACCGTCTCGATCGCCAGGGGCTCGTCGGGAGCCTTGAACACCGCCGCTTTCATGCCGCACCTCCACTTCGACCAGATCCAGGGTGGCACGAAAAATGGACGGGCTCAATCGGGCCCAGCGGCGCCTTAAATTAAGTCAGGGAAACCACCGCCGCCAGAGCGGCGATGCCGAGCACTATCATGCCGCCAAGCCGGATGGTCAGTTTGTCGGAGAGCGCGGCCAAGTCACGTTTCAACTCGGTCTCGAGTTCCTTGAGGTCCTGCTTTGTTGCAGCCTCCAGTTCCTTGAGGTCCTGCTTAGTGGCCAGGGAATCGGAAACCACCGAGACCAGGGCTTCCGCCTGCACCCGGGCTTGGTCATGGGTGAAGCCGGCGGCCTCGAGTCTCTCAGCGTAAGCCAACGTGTCGAAGGCGATAGTCATGGTGGAAGTTTACGTGCCAAAGCGCTGCAAAACAACGCCCAAGGGCCGCCTCGCGGCCCTCACGGGGGATCGATATATGGCTTGATGTCCAGCAACGGCGTGCCATCTCGGCAATCGAGGGCGCTTACCGTAAGCACGTTCCCCTCCACTTTCAGAAGCTTCACGGTGCTCAAGGCGATGGGGTTTGGACGCATGGGGGAACGTAGCGCAAAAACGCCGAATTTCTCCTTGGTTTCGGACCACCTGGGAACTCTCTGCAAGGCGGAGCGGTCGGCTTCGTCAAACCAATAGAGAACTTGGATACGGCTATTGTCCTCAATGCCTTTCAGCGCTGGCAACATTTCCGGGTCCAGCACAATCCGGGACACGCCGTTTTTCGGGCGTGCCTGGCCAGGACATTCCGCGACGGTTTTGCAGGCTGTCCGTATCGTGCCGATGAAGTGAACTGTAGCAGAGTTCATTTGTCGGGATCCCTTGCCAGCAAAAAAAAGGCCGGGCTCAAAAGAGCCCGGCAAGTTCAACAGGGAGGCAATACGTCTGGGAGACGTATCGGACCGGCAAAAATGCGCTCCGGTCCGGTTCCGGGTGTTGCGCCCGGAACAGAACGAATGCTGCGATGCAACATCCGCCGTGGCCTATAGATGGGGTTACGGGCGGCAAAAGACCACCATATATTGTGCAAATCAGCTATGCGTCTAATGCATAGCTGGGAACGGGTGCCTTCTCAGAAATGCCACTCGGCCACTTTGCGGATCAAGAAATCCCGGAAAATTCCGATTCTAAGGGAATCACGCAATTCCTCGGGATAGACGAAATAGGTGTCGAATTGAGGACCTTCGAGGTCCGGTAATATCTGCGTGATGCGGTTGTTGCCCCGCACCATATAGTCCGGAATGGCGCCGATGCCGACGCCGGATTCGACGGCCAGCAGCAGGCCGTAGACGTTGTTGACGCGCAGCACCGGCCGGCGGCTGGCGGGATCCGCGGTACCGGCGGCGATCAGCCAGTTGACGTTGGCGATGTAGGACGGTGCCTCCTCGCCGTAGATGATCAGGCGGTGGTGGTCCAGGTCCTCAGGCCTTTGCGGCGTGCCGAAGCGCTGCAGGTATTCCGGCGCGGCGTAGACGTGGTGATGGAAGGTCATCAGCTTGCGCTGCACCAGGTCGGGCTGTACCGGCAGGCGCATGCGGATGGCGACATCGGCCTCGCGCATGGAGAGGTCGAGTTCCCTGTCGGTGACCACGATGTGGACGTTGATGTCGGGGTAATGCTCGAGAAACTCGCCGATGCGCGGCGTCAGCCAAGTCGAGCCGAAGCCGACGGTGGCCGAGATGGTCAATTCGCCGCTGGGCTTTTCCTTGGCCTCGGTAAGCAGCGCCTCGGTCATGGCGATGCGAGCCGACATCTCGTGGGCGGCACGGAACAGCGTCTCGCCCTGGGCCGTCAGCTTGAGGCCCCGGGCGTGGCGGTGGAAGAGCAGCACGTTGAGGTCTTCCTCCAGCGCCGCCACCTGGCGGCTCACCGCCGACTGACTGAGGCTCAAGAGCTCACCGGCATGGGTGAAGCTGCCGGCATCGGCAACGGCGTGGAAGATTTTTATCTTGTTCCAGTTCATGGCCGAATTCCGGCCATCTACTCGGCCGCCGCGGCGGTTTCAGCAGCCTCCTTGGCGGCGACGAACTTTTCCGCCTCCAATGCCGCCATGCAGCCGGTGCCGGCCGCCGTCACGGCCTGGCGGTAGATCTTGTCCTGGACGTCGCCGGCGGCAAAGACGCCGGGCACGCTGGTGGCCGTGGAATCGGCCGCGGTGACGATGTAGCCCTCATCGTCCATCTCGACCTGGCCCTGGAAAACCTCGGTGGCCGGGGCGTGACCGATGGCCACGAAAACACCGTGTACGGCGAGCTCGCTGCGGGTTTCGGTCTTGACGTTGCGCAGCCGCACCGAGGTGACACCGGGCGGGTCTTCGTCGCCCATGATCTCCTCGACCACACTGTCCCATGCGACGTCGATCTTGTCGTGCTCGAGCAGGCGGCGCTGCAGGATCTTCTCGGCCCTGAGCTCGTCGCGCCGGTGAACCAGCGTCACCCGGTCGGCGTGATTGGTGAGATAGAGCGCCTCCTCGACGGCGGTGTTGCCGCCCCCCACCACCGCCACCTCCTTGCCGCGGTAAAAGAAGCCGTCGCAAGTGGCGCAGGCCGAGACGCCGAAACCCTGGAAGCGGCCCTCGCTCTCCAAGCCCAGCCAGCGCGCCTGGGCGCCGGTGCTGATGATCACGGCATCGCCGCTGTAGCACGCCCCCGAATCGCCTACGGCCTGGAAGGGCCAGGCTTTGAGGTCGACCCCGACGATGATGTCGTCCGCCATCTCGGTGCCCACGGCCCGGGCCTGGGCCTCCATCTGCTCCATCAGCCAGGGGCCCTGGATGACCTCGGCAAAGCCGGGGAAGTTCTCGACGTCGGTGGTGATGGTCATCTGGCCGCCGGGCTGCAGGCCGCGCACCACCAGGGGCTCGAGCCCGGCCCGGGCGGCATAGATCGCCGCCGTATAGCCGGCCGGCCCGGAACCGATGATGAGGACCTTGCTGTGCTGGGTAACGCTCATGGTTCGATAACCCCGGGTTGGCCGATGGCTTGATGGCTCAGTATGTATAACCTAGCGCTTGGCGCCGCAAGGGATGGGCGGGTTAGAAGCCCAGGATGCGCCGGACTTCGGCTGCCACCCGGGCGGTGTCGTCGGGAGGATCGTATCTCCAGTTTTCCAGTTGGCCGCGGAAGGGGCGGGTGATGCCGCCCTGGCGCATCATGTCGTGAAAGGCGCGGAACTTGTGGTTGCCGCCTTCGAGCTCGAAGACGTGGACCGGCTTGCCCGTGCTGGCCGCCTCGGACACCATATTCACCGAATCCGCGGTCACCACGATAGCGTCGGCCAGCCCCAGATAGGCGAAATAGGGGTTGGGCTGGCGGCCGTCCCAGATCACCGCCGGCTGGCCCTCGAGGGCCTGGCGCAATACCGCTTCGTTGGCCGCCCCGGTGCGCCGCGAGGTGGTGACGAGAAGGCCGGCGCCCTGGCGGCCGAGCGCCCCCAGGCCGGCGGCCAGCTCGTTCGTGGCGGCCGCTGTCAGGCGATAGCATGTGTTCGTGCCGCCGACCAGCACCGCCACCAGAGGCCGCGGCAGATGGCTGAGCTCGGCCTCCAGGCGGGCCGCCTCGGCGGCCAGCAGCGCCGCCGTCAGGCGGTGCAGCGAGCCCAAGGTGGCGATGACGTTGGCACCGCTCAGGCCGTCGTGCCGCGGCGCCGCCACCAGGTCGAAGTGGCGAAGCGGGATGCGCGGGTTCTGGAGATGCACGTTGCACCGCGCGCCGGCCCGCCGGATGGCCAGGCTGTAGGGCACGGAGCGCCGGCCGCAGCTGATCACCAGGTCGGGCCAGGGCGGCGCCAGGCTATCGCTGTCGGCTCCCAGTGCGGCCAAGGGCAGCGGCCACAGGTTGCCCGGCAGCCAGGTCCAGGGCGGGCGCGGGCGCAAGCGCTTGACCTCGGTCTCCAGCCCAATCGCCTGGGCCAGGCCGAGCGCCGGGTTTTCATTGCCGGCACTGCCGTCGCTGACGACCCAGCAACGGCCGGAAGGGTTGGATGGAGTGTTGGCTGTCATGATGGTGGATGTCTGCTGCCCATTGTCGCCCCTTGGCTTTGGCCTTCGGTAATAATATTGTGGCCGGCGTGAAATAAAATTATAGAACGCGGGACGACCGAGAGGCACGGCGATCCCGCCCGCGAGGCTGCATGGCCAAAGTCAAGCTCGACGCCATCGACCGCGGGATCCTGAGGATCCTGCTGGAAGACGGCCGCATCACCAACGTCAAACTGGCCAAGGGCGTCGGCATCTCGGCGCCGCCCTGCCTGCGCCGGGTGCGGGCGCTGGAGGAAGCCGGCTACATCAGCGGCTACCATGCCGAGGTCAATGCCGAGGCGCTGGGCTTCGGCGTCACGGTCTTTGCCCTGGTCGGACTCAACAGCCAGGCCGAGCCCGATCTCCTGGCTTTCGAGAAGCTGGCGGCGAGCTGGCCCCTGGTGCGCGAATGCCACATGCTGGCGGGGGAGAACGATTTCCTGCTCAAGGTCACGGCCGAGGACTGGGACAGCTACCAGACCTTCCTGACCACCGAGCTGACGGCGGCACCCAACGTCTCCCACGTCAAAAGCTCGCTGGGCATCCGCACCTCGAAGAAGGTCGCCGGCGTACCCATCGACACGTAAGCTTTTGTCGCTCACGGCGGCGGAGCTGCGCTCCGCTGCCTGCGCGGG
>JASLXG010000092.1 GCA_030740435.1 Alphaproteobacteria bacterium
CATCGCGGAAGCGGCGGTCGATTTCGAAGCGGATGTCGCTGGCGATAGCCCGCCGGTCCATGACGTTTCCGGTGAAGCAGCGCAGTTCAAAATCCAGGCTGCTGGCTCCGAAGTCCTGAAAAAGCACGAAGGGCTCGGGTTCGCCTGTGGCGGCGCCGAGATCGCGCTGCTGAACGCGGCCTCGGCCCAGGTATCGAATTTTTTGCGATCTGCCCAGCGGCGTCGCCGCCGGCATGGCCGATTCGAAGATCCCCGACGCCCAGGCCGGCTACGAGAAGGCCATCAGCGCCGTCGCCGCGGGCCTCGCCGGCGCCAACCTGATCTACGAGGCGGCGGGAATGTACGCCAGCCTGTTGGGCTGCTCGTTCGAAGGCTTCGTTCTCGACAACGAAATCCTGGGCACCGCGTTGCGCGTGGTCCGTGGCATCGAGGTCAATCCGGAGACCGCCGATCTCGGCGTCATCCGGGACGTCGTCGCCGGGGCCGGTCATTTCCTCGGCGAGAGCCAGACCGTGGCGGCCATGCGGCGGGACTATTACTATCCGCCGCTGGCCGATCGCGCCACGCCGCAGCTGTGGGACGACGGCGGCGGATACGACGCCCTGGCGCGCTGCCGTTTCCGTTGCCGCGAGCTGCTCGCCGAGCACTATCCCAGCTATGTTCCCGGCGAGCTCGAGCAGCGCATCCGAGCCCGGCACAATATCCTCTTGCCAGAGGATATGATGAAACCCGGAGACCGCTGGCGGAGCGAAACCTGACCCTTGGGTGGGGGACGACGAGGAAAAGATTCTCGAAGCGGGTTGCGACGATTTTGTGGCGAAGCCGATTTCGCTGCCCAAGCCTCCGCAAACGGTGGCCAAGCACCTGTCGTGACCCCTGCCATAGTTCCGCTCTGGGTCAGCGGACTAAGACTAGGCCGCTCTCGCGATAGTTTTTGGCGCCAGGCGGCAGGGAGCGGTGCGAAAGTCGGGCTTCGAGATCTCCCTTGCCTTGGTAAGCCCCTGCCCTATTCCTTGACCGCCGCCTCGCCGGCCTTGATCCGGGCGTCCTTTTCCGCATCGATCCACCAGGTACTGAACCCGACAGCGTAATCGGGCTGCCTGGCGGGGCGGCCGAAGCGGTCCCAGTAGACGATGCGGAAGGCATCCAAATAGAACTGCGGGATGACGTAATAGTTCCATTGCAGCACCCGGTCCAAGGCCCGCGAGGCGGCCACCAGAGAGGGCCGGTCGGGGGCCGCGATTATGGCCTCGACCAGGGCGTCGACGGCCGGATGCTTGATGCCGATGACGTTGCGGCTGCCCTCCACGTCGGCGAACTCGGAATGCCAGAAATCGCGCTGTTCGTTGCCCGGCGACAGCGACTGCCCGACCCGCATAGTGATCATATCGAAATCGAAACGATCCACCCGGTTCTGGTATTGCGCGCTATCGACGGTGCGGGTGTGGAGCGTGATGCCGAGACGCTTGAGGAACTGGCTCATGGGCAGCACGATGCGCTCGAAGGAGGGCTGCACCAGCAGGATCTCGAATTCCAGCGCCTGGCCACTCTGGGGATCCCTGAGCTTGCCCTCCTTGACCTTCCAGCCGGCTTGGTCGAGCAGCTTCTTGGCCGCCCTCAGGCCGCGCCGGTTGTTGCCCGAACCGTCGGATTTGGGCGGCTGGTATTCTTGGGCAAAGATCTCGTCCGGGATCTTGCCGCGCCAAGGCTCCAAGAGTTCAAGTTCGGCCGGACCGGGCCGGCCCGTGGCCGCCAGTTCCGAGTTTTCGAAGAAGCTGCGCATGCGTTTGTACTGGCCGTGGAAAAGCGTGCGGTTCGACCATTCGAAGTCGAAGGCGTAACTGATGGCCTGGCGCACGCGGCGGTCGCGGAATTTTCCCCGGCGCATATTGAAAACGAAACCCTGCATGCCGGCCGGGCTGGCGTCGGGCAGGGTAGCTTGGCGCAGCAGTCCCTTGTCGCGGGCCGGCGAAGCGTAGCCCGTGGCCCAGCGTTTGGAGCTGTTCTCGGCCCGGTAATCGTAGGCATGGGCCTTGAAGGCCTCCAGCGCCACGGTCTGATCGCGGTAGTAGTCGTAGCGCAGGCGATCGAAATTGTGCTGACCCAGGTTGACGGGCAAGTCGCGGCCCCAATAGTCGGCCACCCTTTGATAAGTGATCGAGCGCCCGGGATCGACGGCCTCGACGCGGTAGGGCCCGCTGCCCAGGATGGGCTCCAGCGTCGTCTTGGCGAAATCCTTGTCCGCGAAATAGGTCTTCGACAGCACCGGCAGCTGGCCCGTGATGGCCGGCAATTCGCGGTTGAGGCCGCCCGAGAAATGGAACCGGACCTGTCGCGGGCCGGCCTTTTCGGCCTTGGCGATGTCGGCGTAATAGCCCCGGTAGAAGGGATGGCCCTTGGTCTTGAGCATCTCGAAGGAAAAAATCACGTCTTCGACGGTGATCGGCGAGCCGTCGTGGAAGCGTGCCTCGGGGCGTAGCTTGAAGGCCACCCAGGAGCGGTCCGCCGGCATCTCGATGCTCTCGGCGATCAGGCCGTAAAAGGATTCGCTCTCGTCGGCCGAGGGGGTGAGCAAGGTCTCGAAGGTCAGGCCCAACCCAGCCGCCGCCCGGCCCTTGAGGACGTAGGGGTGCAGGCTGTCGAAGGCGCCGACGGTGGCGAGCCGGACCAAACCGCCCTTGGGGGCCTGGGGATCGACGTAGTCGAAATGGGCGAAACCGGCCGGGTACTTGAGGCTGCCCAAGAGCGACGTGCCGTGGGTCACGGTGGTTTCCTGGGCCATCACAGGGGCGGCCAACAGCAGCAAGGTAATGGCCACCCCCAGGGCGCGCATCAGGCCGCCTCGCCGGCCAGCAGCCGCAGCGCCGCGGCGTGGACCCGGGCGTCGCCGGCCGCCAGCACCTGGGCGCCGTTGCCGATGGTCACGGCGTTGCCTTGCCAGTCGCTGAAGATGCCGCCGGCACCCTCGACCACCGGCACCAGGGCGCAAAAGTCATAGTTTTCCATGCCGGCCTCCATGGCGATGTCGGCAAAGCCCGTGGCCAATAGCGCGAAGCCGTAGCAGTCGCTCGACCACATGGTCATCTTGACGGCCGCCAGCATGCGATCGAGCGCCGCCGCCTCGTCGCCCCGGTACCATTCGCGGCCGGTGGTGAACATCGTCGCCAGGGCCGGATCGGGACAACTTCGCACCGCCACCGGCTGGCCGTTCAGGGTGGTCGGGCGGCCGGTCGCGCCGAGCCAGCGTTCGCCGTTGATGGGCTGGTCGATGACGCCGAGCACGGGCCGGCCGTGGCGCGCCAAGCCGACCAGGATACCGAACACCGGCTTGCCCGAGATGAACGAGCGCGTGCCGTCGATGGGATCGAGGTGCCAGACGTATTCGGCATCCAGGCGCACGCCGCCCAGTTCCTCGCCGGCGATGCCGTGGCCGGGATACTCGGCCTCGATGATCTGGCGCATGGCCGCCTCGGCCTCGCGGTCGGCGATGGTCACGGGGCTCAGGTCGGCCTTGGCCTCGACGTCCACGGGCTGGCGGAAATAGCGCCGCGCCACCTCGCCGGCGGCATCGGCCAGGCGCCCGGCCAGGTCGATGAAGGCGGGCGGGCAAACGTCGGTCACGAGGGTGCCGGTCAGTCGCCCGGCAGCGCCGCCGGCTGATCGCTGAGCGAGCGCAAAAAGGCGATCACGGCCGCCCGCTGAGCCGCGTCGGCGAGGCCGGGAAAGGTCATCTTGCCGCCCGGCAGGAAAAGCTTGGGCTTGGTCAGGTAGGCGTCCAGGTCGGCATAGCTCCAGTCGCCGCCGGCATCGCGCAGCGCCGACGAATAGCGGTAGCCCTCGCGCCCCGCCTTGGCCTGGCCCACGGTATTCCAAAGGTTGGGTCCGACCTTGTTCTTGCCGCCCTTGTCGAAGCTGTGGCAGGCGGCGCATTTCTTGGAAAGCTTCCGCCCCTGGGCGACATCGGCGGCGGCCAGCAGCGAGCCCAGGCTGGGCGCCGCCGGTTCGGCTTTCTCGGCCTCGGCCTCGTCGGTGGCGGCGCCTTCGGCCGGCGGCGGAAAGACGGTCTTTTCCAGGTCAGCCGGCGCCACCGCCGCGTCACCCAAGAGCGATACCACGATGACGACGAGAATGGCCGCCAATGTGCCGCCCACGTATTTGTTGAGCTCGAACAGATCCATGACCCAAAAAACCCCGGTTTGCCTGGCTGCGGCGGCGCCAGATTAACGGGTTCCAGAGTAACGGCGCAAGCCGTATAAGGGGCTCTGCATGAGCCTTGATCTCAACCCCATCGTCATCATCCCGGCCCGCCTGGCGGCGCGGCGCCTGCCCGGCAAGCCGCTGGCCGAAGTGGGGGGCGAGGCCATGATCGTGCAGGTCTGGCGCCGCGCCCGGGAGGCCGACGTGGGGCCCGTGCTGGTGGCCTGCGCCGAGGCCGAGATCGCCGACGCCGTCAAGGCGGCCGGCGGCCAGGCGGTGCTGACCCGGCCCGACCATGCCTCGGGCTCGGACCGGGTTTGGGAAGCGCTCGAGGCCGTCGACCCCCAGCGCCGGCACCAGGCCGTGATCAACCTGCAGGGCGACCTGCCGCTGATCGAGCCGGCCGCCATCCGGGCCGTGCTCGAACCGCTGGCCGACGAGGCTGTCGACATCGCCACCCTGGTGGCCGAGATCGTGGTGGAGGACGAGCGCCATAACCCCAACGTGGTCAAGGCGGCGCTGGCGGCCTCGGGCCGGGCGCTCTATTTCAGCCGCGCCACGGTGCCGGCGGGCGAGGGGCCGCATTACCACCACATCGGCATCTACGCCTACCGCCGGGCGGCGCTGGAGCGTTTCGTCAGCCTGCCCCCGGCAGCGCTGGAACGGCGCGAGCGGCTGGAGCAGTTGCGCGCCCTGGAAGCCGGCCTGCGTATCGACGCCGCCCTCGTTGACACTGTGCCCTTCGCTGTCGATACTCCCGCCGACCTCGAACGGGCGCGCCAATTGCTGGCCCGTCGGGGCGGTTGAGGGGGCGTTCCGACGTGACGAAGTCGACATGACCGGGGCCGGCAAGACCATCGCCTTCCAGGGCGAGGCCGGGGCCTATTCGCATCTCGCGGCCCAGCTCGAGTACGCTGACATCGAGCCCCAGGCCTGCCAGACCTTCGATGCCGCCTTCGCCGAGGTCGAGCAGGAGCGCGCCGATCTGGCCATCATTCCCATCGAGAACTCGGTCGCCAGCCGCGTCGCCGACATCTATTACCTGCTGCCCAATACCACGCTGCACATCATCGCCGAGACTTTCCTGCGCGTCAGCCACTGCTTGTTGGCACCGCCGGGCGCCACCTTGGCCGGCCTCAAGCGCGTGCACAGCCATCCCCAGGGCCTGGCCCAATGCAAGCGCATCATCAGCGAGCTTGGCCTGCTGCCGGTGCCGACGCTGGACACCGCCGGCGCCGCCCGCGAGGTGGCCGAGGCGGGCGATCCCGCCGAGGCCGCCATCGCTTCGTCGCTGGCCGGCAGCCTGAACCAGCTCGAGACCCTGCGCACCAACATCGAGGACGCCGAGCACAACATCACCCGCTTCATCATTCTGGCGCGCGAAGCCCAGACACCCGAGCCGGGCACCAAAGGCGTCGTGACCTCGTTCATGTTCCGCGTGCGCAGCGTGCCGGCGGCGCTCTACAAGGCGCTCGGCGGCTTCGCCACGCGCGGCGTCAACCTCACCAAGCTGGAAAGCTATACCGTGGGCCAGCGCTTCGCCGTGGCGCGCTTCTACGCCGAGATCGAGGGCCACCGCAACGATGCCGAGGTGCGCGGCGCTTTCGAGGAACTCGGTCTCTTTTCCACCGAGGTCAAGATCCTCGGCGTCTTTCCGGGCCACCAATACCGCCAGGAAGGCGGCCGGCCGCTTTCAGACCTGAATAGCGAGATCCAAGGCCCCTGAGATCGCGGGGAACGGCGAAGGTCAATAAACCACAGAGATGGGGTAATCGGCGCTGAGGGTGGCTACTCTCCGAGCTTTTGGAACGTGGTCTGGATGTTCCAGCCACAAGAAGCGTTAAGGAGAGCAGCCATGAAGTACTATGCCGGATTGGACGTTTCGTTGAAAGAG
>JASLXG010000093.1 GCA_030740435.1 Alphaproteobacteria bacterium
CGGGGGGGGGGGGGGGGGGGGGCCCCCCTCTGTGTCCCCCCCGGGCCGGGGGGGTGGTGGCCCCCGCCCCCACCCCCCCCCACCCCCGGGGGGGCCCCCCCCCCCCCGCCCGAAGGGTCGCCCCCAGCCGCGCGTCCGCTACGGAAAAGACTGAAGAACGTAGTCCCGCTACGATCTTCAGCCTTTTCCTTCCGGATCGCATCACCTGGGGGCGACGCAGGCCGTGACCCGGAGAGAAATGCGGGCTAGCGTGTGCCCGCCGCCTGGGACTTCGGCTTCGATGCCGCTCCGTCTCCGGCCGGCAGGAAAGATGCCGGGCGGGTAGGGATGGTTTTTGATGGTGACGTCTGCGAAGGATCTCCAAGACCCAGGATCCGCAGCGCCGCCTGAAATCAGCCAGCGTGACCGCCTCAGGGGCATGGTGCTGGTGGCCATCGCCTCCTTCGCCATCAGTTTCGGCGGCTTGATCAGCCGCTACATGGAAGACGCCGACGCCTGGCAGATCAATATCCACCGCTCGCTGTCCACCGCCGCCGTGGTGGCCGTGGTGTTCCTGCTGCGCTACCGGGGAGGCGCCGCCCGGCAATTCGTTCGTATCGGCTGGCCGGGCATCTTCGGCGCCGGCCTGCTGGCCATGGCCGGCATCGCCTTCATGCAGGCCCTGACCACGACCACGGTTGCCAATACCCTCTTTACCCTCAGCGCCATCCCCTTCGTCACGGCGGCGCTGGCCTGGGTCTTTTTGCGCGAAGGGCTGAGCCGCGTCACCGTCGTCACCATGATCGGGGCCGCGGCCGGCGTCGCCGTCATGCTGGCCGAGGGTGTGGGCGGTGGATCGCTCTACGGCAATGCCATGGCCCTGGTTACCACCTTCGGGTTTTCCGGCTATGCCGTGATCATCCGCCGCCACCGGCACATCGACATGCTGCCGGCCTACCTGCTGTCGGCCATCATGCTGTGTGCCGTCGCGCTTTTGGTCAGGATCGGCGACTGGTCCATTTCCTGGTGGGACCTGGGCTTGTGTTTCATCTGGGGCGGCCTGCTTTCCGGCATCGGAAATATTTTCTTTATCGCCGCCACCCGCTACCTGTTTGCGGCGGAAGTTACGCTCTTTATGTTGCTGGAGTTTGCCTTGGGGCCGGTTTGGGTGTGGTTGTTCGTCAACGAGACGCCGAGCACCTGGACCCTGGCCGGAGGCTCCCTGATCATGGCCGCCGTTTTCGCTCGAACTTTGTACCAGGTGCGGGTCTCGCGCCGCGTCGTGGTCAGGGGGCGATTGGCCGGACCGGTTTGACGGCGGGTTTGCTTATCGTCGTCGCCCGCTTGGCGCGGCGCGCCGCCATCCGCTACCATTGCCGCCATGAACGCCCCCCTTGCCATCGTCGGCGTCGGCGAAACGCCGCCGGCGCGGCGCTCCGAGAGCGATCTCCGTGGGCTGGTGCTCGAGGCCGTCAGTGCGGCGCTCGACGATGCCGGCCTGGCGCCGCACGACGTCGACGGATTGATCAGCGAATCCGGCATCATGCCCCAGACCGTGCCGCACCAGTGGCTGGCGGCGCAGTTGGGGGTGGATCTCGGCTTTCATGCCACGACGTCGCTGGGCGGCGCCGGCACGGTTTCGGCGCCGCTGCTGGCCGGGGCGGCGCTTGCGGCGGGGCTGGCGCATGTCGTGGTCTGCTACTTCGGCGTCGACTGGGGCAGCCAGGCCGGCGCCTATGCCTTTCATGACGTCTATCCGGCGAAGCGGGCTTTCGAGAAGCCCTACGGCTTCACCGGCCAGCCCACCTATTTCGCGCTCTGGGCCCAGCGCTACCGGCACCTTTACGGCCTGGCCGAGGACGACTTGGCACTGATTGCCCTGGCCCAGCGCCAGAACGCGCGGCGAAACGGCCGGGCCCAGGCCCGGGAGCCCATGACGCTGGAGGACTATCTGGCCAGCCGGCCCATCGCCGATCCGCTGCGCGCCGCCGATTGCTGCCTGCTCAGCGATGGCGCCGGGGCCTATGTCATGACCTCGACCGAGCGCGCCGGCGATTGCGCCAAGGCGCCGATCCAGGTGCTGGGCACGGGCTTTGCCTCGCCCGGCATCAGCGGCGACGACGTTTTCACCCAGTTGCCCGAGCCGCTCGAGATCCCCGGCGCCGCGGCGGCCGCCAAACAGGCCTTCCAGCGCGCCGGCATCGGCCCGGAGGATGTCGATTTCGCCGAGATCTACGACTGCTTCACCATTTCGGCGCTGCTGCAAATCGAGGATCTGGGCTTTTGCGCCAAGGGCGAGGCGGCGGCCTTCATTCGCGACCGCGGCATCACCAGCGACGGCGGCTTGCCCGTGAACACCCACGGCGGGCTTTTGTCCTACAGCTACTGCGTCGGCATCGAGCACGTCGTCGAGGCCGTGCGCCAGTTGCGCGGCGAGGCGGGAGCGCAGGTTAGCGAGGCCAAGATCGGGCTCGTTGGCGCGCTCGCCAGCCCCGATTACGGCGTCATGGTGCTGGGCAACTGAGGCCATGGCAGAGGAGATCCCCCGGGCGCCCGAGTTCGCGGGCTTCTTTGCCGGGCTGGGCCGGCGGAAGCTCGCCTTTCCCTGCTGCCGGGGTTGTGGGCGCTTCCATTGGTATCCCCTGAAGCACTGCCCCCACTGCCAGGGCGGCGACATCGCCTGGCAGGAGGTGGCCGGGCCCGGGGATCTTTATTCCTGGACCGTGGTGCGCTATGCCTTCGACCCCGGTTTTGCCCAGCGGCCGCCCTACATCGTGGCGCTGGTTGCCTTTGCCGAGGCGCCTGGGGTGCGGCTGGTTTCGAACCTGATCGAGGTCGAAGATCAGGAACTGCAAATCGGCCTGGCGCTCGAGCCCGTGTTTCCGGGTGACGATCGGGTACTGTTCCGGCCGGCCAACAACAGAGTGGAGAATCCGTCATGATCCTGGAAATCATCGGTATTCCCGGCTCCAACTTCGTGCGCACCGTGCGCCTGGTGGCCGAGGAAAAGGGCGTGGCCTATGAGCTCGAGCCTGCCCGGCCCCATTCCGACGAGGTCAAGGCCATCCATCCCCTGGGCCTGGTTCCGGTGATGCGCCACGAGGGGCTGGAGCTTTCCGAATCGCAAGCCATCGCGCGCTATATCGACCGCGCTTTCGCGGGCCCGGCCCTGGTGCCGGACGAGCCCCGTGCAGCGGCCCAGATCGATCGCTGGGTGGCCTATTGCGCCACTTCGGTGGATCAGTTGCTGATGCGCCAGTACGTCATCGAATACCTCTTCCACAAGGACGACGAAGGCAACGTCGTGCGCCACAGGATCGACAAGGCCGTCAAGCGCTTCGCGAAAATGTATGCCAGCCTGGAAGCGGGCGTGGCCGAAGGCTTTCTCGGCGGCCCCAGCCTTAGCCTGGCGGATTGCTTCGTCATGCCCATGCTGGTGGCAGCCAAAGGCTTCCCCGAGGGCGAGGCCGAGCTGGCCGCCAACCCGGCGCTGGCGGCCTATTTCGAGCGCTTCTGCGAACGCCCGAGCTTCGCTGCCACCAGGCCCTGAGGGTCCGGGGCGCTGATCCGGCCGAGCAGGTAAATCAGCGTAAATGAGCCGGCGCCGATGCCGAGAACGGCAAAGAAAAGTGTCTCGGTCCAGGCGAACCAAAGCGCCAGAGGCACCATCGCCAGGACGATTCCAAGCGCCATCACGATCGCCTCGCCGGGCCAGCCGGCCAAATACCTGCCTATTGTTGCCATGGGCTGAATATAGCGCATCCCTGACCCAGGCACAGCCGAGCCCAGTGCGGCGTTGCGGTGGCCGGGGCTTCCGGCTATGACAGCATCATGATCGACAAAGACCGCATCCGGGCCGAGCTCGGCCATGTCCTCACCGATGCCACCATCGCCGAGCTTCCCAACCACGTGGCGGGCAAGGTCCGCGACACCTATCGCCTGGCCGACGGCCGCATGATCCTGGTGGCCAGTGACCGCCAAAGCGCCTTCGACAAGAACCTGGCGGCGGTGCCCTTCAAGGGCCAGGTGCTGACCCAGACCTCGCGCTACTGGTTCGACGCCACGCGCGACATCTGCGCCAACCACGTCATCGAATATCCCGACCCCAATGTTTTGGTCTGCCAGCAGCTCGACATGCTGCCGGTGGAAATGGTGGTGCGCGACTACCTCACCGGATCGACCAATACCTCGATCTGGCCCATGTACCAGGGCGGCGCGCGCGAGATGTACGGCATCCGTTTTGCCGACGGCCTGGTCAAGAACCAGAAGCTGCCCGAGACCATCCTGACGCCGACCACCAAGGCCGCCCAGGGCGAACACGATGCCCCCGTGACGCCGGCCGAGATCGTGGCGGAGGGCTTGCTCGGCCAGGCGCGCTGGGACGAGCTGGCGGCACTTTCGCTGGCGATTTTCGCCCGCGGCCGCGAGTTGGCGGCGCGCCAGGGCCTGATCCTGGTCGATACCAAGTTCGAATTCGGCCTCGACGCAAACGGCAACGTCTGCCTGGCCGACGAGATCCTGACGCCTGATTCGAGCCGCTACTGGCTGGCCGAGAGCTACGCCGAGCGCCTGGCCGCGGGCCGCGACCCGGACGGCCTGGACAAGGAATTCCTGCGCCTTTGGGTGAACCAGCGCTGCGATCCCTACAAGGATCCCATCCCCGAGATACCGGCCGAGACCATCGTCGAGTTCAGCCAGCGCTACGTGCGGCTCTATGAGACCGTGACCGGCCAGGAGTTCAGCCCCGAGAAGAGCGACGGCTCGGTGCTGCAGCGCATCCGGCGCAATCTGGAGGCCTATTTCTAGGCGCACCCGGTATTTCCAATCGCCGGATATTTGCGCTAGCTTTGCCGCCAGTCCTGACGCCAGCGACGGGGAAACCATGAAGATCGAAATCGAATACTGCGTTCAGTGAAACTACAAACCGCAGGCCCTCCGTGCGAGGGAGCTCATCCAGCGGCAGCTTCCCGAGGCCGAGGTCGAGTTGATCGGTGGCGGCGCCGGCATGTTCGAGATCACCGTCGACAGCGCCCTGAAGTTCTCCAAAACGCAGGTTGGGCGCTTTCCCGAGGACGACGAGGTTCGGGCACTGGTGTCCTGACGACGTGACTTTCGAGATTATTTTGGCGGCCATTTCGGCCAGCGCCGAACGGCTGCCGGAACCCAGAAGGTCCAAAAGACGAAGCTTTTTGCCACCGACGTCGATCCCCGCCGGCTGGCCGGCTGCTTTGATTTCCGCCAACCAAGAAACTTAGGCGCGGCCTAGGGCCACGACAAGGAGAGCGCCATGGAAACGGTATTCGAGGCCTTTGCCGCCACCACCGACCGGAGCCCCGAGGCGCCGTTCTTCTGCGTGCCGGCGGCGGCCGGGCGCGATTATCTGCCGGGGGGCGGCGAATTCAGCTATCGGGAATTTTTCGACGCCGCCCTCGATCTCGCCCAGCGCTACCGGGCGGCCGGCTACGGCCACGGCCACCGGGCGGCGCTGCTGATGGAGAACCGGCCCGAGTTCTTCCAGCACTTCCTGGCCCTCAATGTCCTGGGCGTCTCGATCGTGCCGGTCAATCCCGACTACCGCCACGACGAGATGCTTTATCTTTTGGATCATTCCGAGGCCGAGATCGTGGTCTCGATCTCGAGCCGGGTGGGCGATCTCGAGTCCGTGGCGGCCGAGCGGGAGAAGCCCTTGCCGGTAGTCGATGCCGCAAGCCTGCCCCAGACGCTGCCGCCGCCGACCAGGCCGGCGCCTTTGGCGACCCAGCCCGGCCGGGCCACGGAATGCGCGCTGCTGTACACCTCGGGTACCACCGGCCGGCCCAAGGGCTGCATGCTCTCGAACCACTATTTCCTCAACGCCGGGGAATTTTACCTCGACGTGGGCGGCGTCGGCACGCTGGAACCCGGGGTCGAGCGCATCCTCAATCCCCTGCCGCTCTTCCACATGAATGCGCTGGCGGTAACGGCGACCGGGGTGATGCTCTCGGGTTGCTGTTTGATATCACCCGACCGCTTCCATCCCAAGAGCTGGTGGCAAGACGTCATCGCCACGCGGGCCACGGCGATCCACTATCTCGGCGTGGTGCCGCCGATGCTGCTCAACCTGCCGCCGGTGCCCGAAGATTCGGCGCATCAGGTCAAGGTGGGGTTCGGTGCCGGCGTCGATCCCGAACACCACCGGGCCTTCGAGGAACGCTTCGGCTTTCCCCTGATGGAGCTCTGGGGCATGACCGAGACGGGCCGGGTGTTCGCCGACATGGCCGAGCCCCGAGCGATCGGCACCCGCGCCTTCGGCCGTCCCATGAAGGGCTTCGAGGCCCGCGTCGTGGATGACGACGACAACGACGTGGCAACCGGCCAGGACGGCGAGCTCTTGGTGCGATTCCACGGCCCCGATCCGCGCGACGGATTTTTCTCAGGCTACCTCAAGAACGAGGACGCCACGGAGGAGGCCTGGCAGGGCGGCTGGTTCCATACCGGTGACGTGGTGCGCCAGGACGCCTCGGGCATGCTTTTTTTCGTCGATCGCAAGAAGAACATCATCCGCCGCTCCGGCGAAAACATCGCAGCGGCCGAGATCGAAGCCGTGTTGCAGGCCGACGAGGCGGTGGCCCAGGCCGCCGTCATCGCCGTGCCCGACGCGCTGCGCGAGGAAGAGGTCATGGCCTGCATTGTCGCCATGCCCGGCCAGGCCGCCGACGAAGCCCTGGCCAACCGGCTCTTCGACTGGTGCCACGGCCAGCTCGCCTACTTCAAGGCGCCGGGCTACGTGCTCTTTCGCGACAGCCTGCCGACCACCGGAACGCAAAAGGTGCAGAAGACGGAACTTTTCGCCGCCGACGAGGATCCCACCGCCCTGGAAGGCTGTTTCGACCTCAGGGAACGCAAGCGCAAAGGCAAGGGGTAATTCTAGCGGCGTTGTCCGGGGCCCCGACTTGCCGCATAGTTGGGCTGGCTTCGCGGCCACCTGGGGGAGGAGGGAACGCGCCATGAAGGATCACACGCTCGAGGTCGACAGCGCTGTCACGCCGACCGTCATCACCTACGCCGACAATTTCAATTGCTCCTGGGGCCTGGTCGACCGCCACCTCGAGGAGGGCCGCGGCGGCAAGGTTTTTTCGCGATCGGCCGAGGGCGAGCTGACGTATGGCGAACTGGCTGAGTGCCAAAACCGCTGCGGCAACGTTCTGCTCGGCCTCGGCCTCGAGCCCGGCGACCGGGTGCTGATGGTGGTGATGGACTGCTTCGAGTTCTTTTATCTTTTCTGCGGCGCCATCAAGGCCGGCATCGTGCCGGTGCCGCTCAACACCATGTGGAAGGCCAAGGACTACCAGTTCACTTTCGTGGATTCGGGCTGCAAGACGGTGGTCTATTCGGCCGCCTTCGCCACCGAGGTCGAGGCGGCGCTCGAGGCCATGGGCCGGGCCGACATGGGGCTGGCCATAGAAGGCGAGGGACGCTCGCTGACGACGCTGCTGGAGGCCGCGTCCAGCGATCTCGAACGTGCCCCGGCGACGGCCGAGGGCGATGCCTTCTGGCTTTATTCGTCCGGCAGTACCGGCAATCCCAAGGGCACCGTGCACCGCCAGCGCGACATGATCGCCTCGGCCCAGCATTACGCCCAGGACACCTTGGGCATGACCGGGGACGACGTCTGTTTTTCGGCGCCCAAGCTCTTTTTCGCCTATGGCCTGGGCTGCACCTTCTATTTCCCGGCCTGGAACGGCGGCGCCTCGGCCTTCTTCAGCGGCCCGCCGACACCGGCCGACATGTTCGACTGCATCGAACGCTTTCGACCCACCCTCTTCTTTGCCGTGCCGACGCTCTATGCCGCCATGCTGCACGCGCTGGCCGACGAGGAACGCGATTTGAGCTCGATCCGGGTCTGCGTCTCGGGCGGCGAGCCGTTGCCGGCCGACGTGCTCAGGCGCTGGCAGCAGAAGTTCGGCGTCGACATCCTCGACAGCATCGGCTCGACCGAGCTCGCCCACATCTTCATCGGCAACCGCCCGGGCGCGCCCAAACCCGGCTCCACCGGCCTCCCGGTACCGGGCTACGAGGCCAAGATCGTCGACGCCGAGGGCAATGAGCTGCCCCACGGCGAGGATGGCCGCCTGATCGTCAAGGGTCCCTCGACGGCGCCGCGCTACTGGAACAATCCCGAGAAGACCGCCGCCACCATGAAGGGCGAATGGCTCGACACCGGCGACACCTTCCGCCGCGACGACGAGGGCTACTTCTATTTCGCCGGGCGCTCCGACGACATGCTCAAGGTCGGCGGCATCTGGGTCTCGCCCTTCGAGATCGAGGACACCCTGGTCGATCACCCCAAGGTGCTGGAGGCGGCCGTGGTCGGCCGGGCCGATGACCAGGGCATGATCAAGCCGGAAGCCCACGTGGTGCTCAACGATCCGGGCGATGCCGGCGACCAGACCGCGGCCGAGTTGATGGCGCACTGCAAGCAGACCCTGGCCAAGTACAAGTACCCGCGCTGGATCAATTTCGCCGAGGACCTGCCCAAGACGGCCACGGGCAAGATCAGGCGTTTCGTGCTGCGTGGCTGAACATACCGGGAGGGACCGCAAACCGGGGGGAGAGGAAGGACGACCACATGAGAGACCACACGCTGACAATCGATAGCAGCGAAACGCCGACCGTCATCACCTACGCCGACAACTTCAATTGTTCCTGGATCCTGGTGGACCGTCATCTCGAGGAAGGCCGCGGCGACAAGGTGTTTTCGCGTTCGGCGGCCGGCGAGTTGACCTACAGCCAACTGGCCGAGCGCCAGAATCGCTGCGGCAACGTGCTGTTCGGGCTTGGCCTCGAACCCGGCGACCGCGTGCTGATGGTGGTTATGGATTGCTTCGAATTCTTCTACCTGTTCACCGGTGCCATCAAGACCGGCATCGTGCCGGTGCCGCTCAATACCATGTGGAAGGCCAAGGACTACCAATTCACCTTCGAGGATCCGGGCTGCAAGGCGGTGGTCTACAGCCAGGCCTTTGCAGCCGAAGTCGAGGCGGCGCTGGACGCCATGGGCGGAGCGACATGGGACTCGTGGTGGAAGGCGAGGGCAGGTCGCTGACGACCCTGTTGGCCGAAGCCCCCGTAGAGCTGGAGACAGCCCCCGGCAGCGCCGAGAGCGATGCTTTCTGGCTCTATTCCTCGGGCAGCACCGGCAACCCCAAGGGCACCGTGCACCGCCACCAGACCATGATCGCGCTGGGCCAGCACTATGCCGCCGACACGCTGGGCATGACCGAGGATGACCGGTGCTTTTCGGCGCCCAAGCTTTTCTTCGGCTATGGCCTGGGCTGTGGCTTCTACATGCCGGCCTACGTCGGCGCCGCCTCGACGCTGTTCGCCGGGCCGCCGACGCCGGCCGACATGTTCGACTGCGTGGAAAACTTTCGGCCGACGTTGTTTTTCGCCGTGCCCACGCTGTGCGCCACGATGCTGCATTCGCTGCGGGACGAAGAGCGCGACATGAGTTCGATCCGTTGTTGCGTCTCGGGCGGCGAGCCGCTGCCCATCGACGTGCTCAGGCGCTGGCAGCAGAAGTTCGACGTCGACATCCTCGACAGCATCGGTTCCACCGAATTCGCCCATATCTTCATCTGCAACCGCCCCGGTACACCCAAGCCCGGCTCCACCGGGCTGCCGGTGCCGGGCTACGAGGCCAAGGTGGTCGACGCCGAAGGCAATGAGCTGCCCCACGGCGAGGCCGGGCGACTGCTGGTCAAGGGTCCCTCGGCGGCGGCTCGCTATTGGAACAATCCGGAAAAGACGGCCGCGACAAGAACGGGCGCGTGGCTCGACACCGGCGATACCTTCAGCCGCGATGAAGACGGCTATTTCTATTTCGCCGGACGTTCGGACGACATGCTCAAGGTGGGCGGCATCTGGGTCTCGCCATTCGAGATCGAGGATACCCTGATCGAGCACGCCAAGGTGCTTGAGGCCGCCGTGGTCGGCCGGGCCGACGATCAGGGCATGATCAAGCCGGAAGCCTACGTCGTGCTCAACGATCCGGGCGATGCGGGCGACGAAACCTCGGCCGAACTGACGGCACACTGCAAGCAGGGCCTAGCCAAGTACAAGTACCCACGCTGGATCAACTTCGTCGAAGACCTACCCAAGACGGCGACCGGCAAGATCCAGCGCTTCGTGCTCAGGGCATAAAGCGCCCGCCGCATCGCTCAGTCGCTGTACTTGAAGCGCAGCGCGCGGGCCTCGGTGAAGCTGCCCTGGCCGTATTTGGACCAGCCGATGGCTGCCTTGCGGGCCTTGATGAAGCTTTGGTAGATGCGCCTCGAAAGCGCGTCGGTGGCGCCGAATTCCGCCACCACCTCGCCGGATACGCGGCCCATAGCCCGCAGCACCTCGTCGGGCAGGCGCCTCAGTTGCACGCCGTGACGATAGCTCAGTATTTCCAGCGCCGCCGCGTTCATGGTGTCGAATTCGGCCAGCGTGATGACGTTCTCGGCGGCGGTTGCGTTGGCGATGAGCTGGCGGCTGGCCTCATCGAGGCCATCCCAAAGCCCTTTGTTGAGGCCCAGCGCCAGGGCCGTGCCGGGCTCGTGGAAGCCCGGGTAGTAGTAGTTCCGCACCACCCGGTGGAAGCCGAACGCCAGGTCGTTCCAGGGCCCCAGCCACTCCGTGCCGTCGATCTTTCCGGCCTGCAACGCCGGGAAGATCTCACCGCCGGGCAGGCTCACGGCCTCGGCGCCGAGGCGCCGCAGCACCTCGCCGCCAAGCCCGGGAATGCGGAAGCGCAGGCCGTTCAGGTCCTCCAAGCCGGCGATCTCGCGGCCGAACCAGCCGCCCATCTGGGCTCCTGTGTTGCCGGCCAGCAGGGATTTGATGTTATGGCCGGCGGCCAATTCGTCCCACAGCGCCTGGCCGCCGTGCCAGTAGATCCAGGCGTTCATCTCGGCCGCCGTTAGGCCGAAGGGGACGGCGGCAAAGAAGGCGTAGGCCGGCGACTGGCCGACCCAATAGTGCTCGTGGGCGTGGTACATGTCGATCTCGCCACGCGAGACGGCGGCGAAGCTATCGAAAGGCGCCAGTTTTTCGCCGGCACCAAAGACGCGGATCCGCAGGGCACCGTCGCTGGCCGCCGTTATGCGGCGCGCCAGCCGCTCGGCCGAGGTGCCCAGGCCGGGGAAGTTCCTGGGCCAGGTGGTGACCATGGTCAACTCGCGCCGGCCCTGGGCCAGGGCTGGAGCGGTCCGCGAAACTGCTGCCCCGGCCGCCGCTGCGACGCCGCCGCCCACCGCTGCCTTGAGCATCTGGCGCCGTTTCATGGCTCTTTTCCCCTCCGTGGACGGGTTCAGCGTTGCTCCCAGCCCTCGCGGCCCAACACCTCGAGGGGGGCAAAGCGGATCTTGTAAGCCATTTTCGGGCTTTCGGCGATCCAGTAGCCGAGATAGACGAAGGGCAGCCCCAGAGAACGAGCCCAGTCGATGTGCCACAGGATGATGGCCGAACCCGGGCTCTTGTCGTTGCGCTCGGGCGCGAAGAAACTGTAAACCAGCGATAGGCCGTCCGTCATCAGATCGGTGAGGCAGCCACCTTGCAACTCGCCGGCGCTATCGCGGTACTCGATCAGGCGGGTGACGATGGGCGTATCCTCGACCATGGAGCGGTACTCGGCATAGTTCATGTCGGCCATGCCGCCATCGTCGTGGCGCCACGTCAGGTAGCGGCGAAAGAGGGCAAACTGTTCCTGCGTGGCGACCGGTGGCCGAGACTCGGCCACCAGGTCGGCATTGCACCTGGTGACCCGCCGCATCCAGCGCCGCGGCTGGAACTCGAGCGAGCGCACGCGGATCGCGACACAAGACGCGCAGCCGTCGCACAGGGGCTTGTAGACGATGTTCTGGCTGCGCCGGAAGCCGGCCGTCGCCAGGGCGTCGTGCAGGTCGGCCGCTTCGTTGCCGCCCAGTTCGGTAAACACCTTGCGCTCCAGCCGGTCGTCGAGGTAGGGGCACGACGTTCGCGGCGTCGCGAAGAACCTCCGAGGTCCGCTGTCGAGGGCTGGCTTCATGGTTGGGCCGTTGTCTCCAGGCGAATTGGCGGGCCGCCAGTCGGCCCCTTACCAATAGCTAGCGCGAAACCGTCGGTGCGGCAAGGTTGCACCGCCGGGGCGCTCATCCCGCGACTTCGAGCATCTTTTGGCGAAGCGCATCTGGAATCCGCTTGGGCTTGCGCCCCACGGGATCGACCATGACCATGACGCACTCTGCGGTAGCGGCACACTGACCCGCTTCGAACAGCCCCTGGTTGAGCGTCAGTGAGCTGTTGCCCAGCCGCGTCAATTTGGTGGCGATGTCGACCTCGCCGGGATAGAAGAGCTCGCTCCTGAGCTCGAAGGTCAGGCGCACCGCCAGGACCGGTTCGTGCGCGGCCCGGCCGCGGCCCCGGGCGTCGGCGAAAAAGTTCACCCTGCCGGTTTCGAAAAAGGTGGCGAAGGCGGTGTTGTTGACGTGCCCGCCGGCGTCGAGGTCGGCAAAGCGGATGATGTCGCGGCACCAGTGGCGATAGCTCCGCGGATCGCTGAAATCGACGGCCACCTCGGCCTGGACGGCCTGGGAGGGCTGGCTGGAATCGTTCATGGCGCCACTATGCGCAGCCCGACGCCGCTTGCCAAGCGCGCCTAGTCAGGCTCTGGCATCAGGCGCACCACGATCAGGCCGCTGAGTAAATCGTGCAGTGTGCGGCCGCGGTCGTTGAAAAGCGCCAACAGCAGCACCAGCGAGCTGGTGGCGCCGACTGTGACGTAGAAGACCACGGTCTGAATGGCGGCGTGGGCGAAGTCGGGGTTTTGGCCCTCCAGCGTACGCACCCGCAGCCCCCACAGCCGCATGCCCGGCGTGGCCGACCAGGGGCCGCCGATGGTCAAGCTGTGGTAGGCCAAAGGCACCACGGCGAGCGCCAGCGCCGTCAGCGGCACCGTCAGCCCGAAGGTGATGAGGCCAATGATCGAGGCGGCCGCCGCCAGGGCCCACCAGATAATGCCGAGAAGGATCAGGTCGACGATGTAGGCGGCCATGCGGCGCACCACGATGCCGGCGAACAGCGGGGCGCGAAACTCGGCTTCGCGGCCGCCGCTCAGGCTGTGCCCGAGGCCGCTCCAAAAGGAGTTTCCCCGGTTCGAGCTCTCTCGGCGGCCGTCGAGCGTGGCCTCGATGCCGCCGGGGCCCAAGCTGATGGGGCCCGGCCGTGCTGCCTTGCCGGGATGATCCGGTGAGCTCTCCAAATGCCTCCCTCCCTGCCGTTTTGCCCGCCCTGTCAGCCATAGGTGGGGTCGAACGAGGCCTGGCGCTATCTCTTTTTTTGCAGCTCCGGCGGCAGCACCGGCACTTCGCGCAGCAGCACGATACTGATGCGTCGGTTGTGGGCGGCAAAGGGGTCTTCCGGCGACAGTGGGTCCATGTCGGCGTTGCCGATGACCTTGACTACGCGATCGAGCTCGATCCCGGCGCCGATCAGGGCGCGTCGGCTGGCGTTGGCGCGGTCGGTCGAGAGCTCCCAGTTGGTGTAGCCGCGGCGGTCGAAGGGCGAGGCGTCGGTGTGGCCGGCGATGGAGATCGAGTTGGGCAGTTTCTGGATCACCTTGGCGATCTGTTCCAGCACCCTCTTGGTCGTCGCCGCCATCTCGGCGCTGCCGCTCTTGAACATCGAGCCGCCCTCCTGGTCGACGATTTGGATGCGCATGCCTTCGTCGGTCATGTCGATCTTGATGTTCTCCTGGAACTCTTGCATCTCCGGCGTCTGTTCCATGGCCATATCGAGCTTGAGCTGGGCGTCCTCGAAGGCATCCTGCTCCAACTGCGCCTTGTATTCCTCGAGCTGCGAATCCGTCGCCTTGCCCTCGGCCGGCGGCTCGAACGAAGGCGGCGCCAGTTCGACCACCACGGTGGGGGCGGTGTCGGAGCTCTTGGCACCTTCATCGGAAATCGTCCGGCCGCCGCCGACGCCGCCGGCGCCACTGCGCGACAGACTGGCGATGGTGGGCTGGAAATAGTCGGCGATGCCGCTCTTTTGCTCATCGGTGGTGACGTTAAGCAGCCAGAGCAGCAGGAAGAAGGCCATCATGGCGGTGACGAAGTCGGCGTAGGCCACTTTCCAGGCGCCGCCGTGGTGGGCCCCCGCCGGTGATCTTCTTGACCTTCTTGATGATGGGCGGGCCGGGGCCCGAAGATCCTTCTGCCATGGCGTTCTATCCTGCCGCCGGTGCTTCCTGCACCGCATCCTCGAGTTCGATAAAGGTCGGCCGGACGTGGCTGAACAGGGTCTTGCGTGCGAACTCGATGGACACGGCGGGCGCGTAGCCGCTCATGTGGGCCAGCAGTCCCGCCTTGATGCACTCGAAATACTTGCTGTCGGCATCGTCGTAGTGACCCAGCGAAACCCCGATGGGGCCAACCAGGCCGTAGGCAAAGAGGATACCGAGAAAAGTTCCCACCAGGGCGCCGCCGATCAACGTACCCAACACCTCGGGCGGCTCCGTAATGCTGCCCATGGTGACGATGACACCCAGCACCGCGGCGACGATGCCGAAGGCGGGCAGGCCGTCCGACATCAAGGTGACGGCGTGGGCGATGGTGTGGGCTTCCTTGTGGTGGGTCTCGATGTCGACATCGAGTAGGGTCTCGACTTCGTTGGGGTTATCGGTGCCCATGGTCATCAGGCGCAGGTAGTCGCAGAGAAACTCCACGGCATGGTGGTTGCCGAGGAAGATCGGGTAGGGCTGAAAGAGCGGGCTGTCATCCGGCGTCTCGAGGTGGGGCTCCAGCGCCAACATGCCCTTCGACTTGATCAGGCGGAAGATGGTGTAGAGCATGGTCAGCAGTTCGAGATAGCTGTCGCGATCGTGCGGTAGCCCCTTGAGCACCCGCGAAAAGTGGCGGGCCACGCCGCCCAGGATGGGTTTGGGATTGGAAATGATGAAGGCGCCGGTCGCGGCACCGAGGATGATCAACACCTCGAGCGGCTGAATCAGCACGCCGATGCTGCCGTGCGGCAGGTAGCCGCCCATCACCGAGCCGACAACGATGGCAAAACCGACGATGAAAAACATTTACCGCTCGGGCTCCCGTTCTTGCGAATACCCGATCCGTGGGTGTTGCTTCATCTGGGGTCTGGCTCCCGCTTCAGACACCGCCAGCCCATTGAGAAAGCCCCGAACGGCGCCGCACCGTGCAGCCCCGAGCGAACGCCATGGACCCTGCGTCAGGCGAAAAAAGAATCGTCTTTTCGCTGACTTTTCAAGGTTCTAACCCGTCTTCGGGAGATCATCAATGGACGACTGGCCTCGGCCGGCAAAAAATATGGCGCCATGGCCCGGCGGGCGGCGGGTGCCGAGTGGCCCTATTTGGGCGCCAACACCAGGGTTCCCAAGGCCCCGGCCTCGATCTCGCGGCGCTGCATGGTCATGGCGATGAATTCGCCGTCGCGCCAGGGCGCGGCGAAGTCGGCGTAGTGGGGCGACAACAGGTTGCCCGACTGGCCGCTGGTGTGGATGTAAAGCGAGCGGTCGGGCTGCGAGAGGTCGTAGATGGCCCGCAACGAAGGGCCGTGATAGTTGTCATAGGGCGCTTGGGCGTTATTGATGCGGAAGCGGGCCGCGTTGACGGCATAGCTGCCGCCGGAATTGGCCAGGCGAATGTCGAAAAGATCGCCCAAGAACGGCTGCTTGCTGAAGGGCCGGTGCTCGGAATGGGCCTGGTGGGCCTGGCCCCAGCGCCAGGCCGTGGGATCGTCGCCGAAATCCTCGGCCAGCACGGCCACGGCCTGTTCCAAGGCGCTGGCGATGAGCTCGGAGCAGCCCTCTCTTGGTGTCGTGGCGACGTTGTCGCACCAGTGCCGCTGGGTGCTCAGCACGTTATTCATGAACAGCGGCCGCTGGCCCCAATAGTCCTTGAACAGCGTGCCCAACTCGTCGGCCATCACCAGCCGCGTCAGTTCGCGGTACCAGGCGCTGAAGAGCAACGGCTCGGGGCGGTCGCGGGCCATGGCGCCGTCCCACGATGCCATCATCGTCTTGACCGCCTCGGCCACCTTGGCCTGGGCCAGCGCCGGCCGCATCAGCACCAGGAAGTCGCGCGCCATCAGCGAGGTCTCGTCCATCTGCAAGCGCCGAAAGCTGGCGATCGAGTGTTTGCCGCCGGCCGCCAGCAAATCCTCGATGCGCCGGGCCCGGTAGGGCGGCGCCCATTCGCGCGTAATAAAGTGGCGATAGCCCGGCGGCACGATCTTGTGGTTGGCGGTGGCGACGTGGCCGCGGGCCGGATTGAAGGCCTGGGGCAGTTCCTCGAAGGGCACGAAGCCCTGCCAGTCGTATTTGGCCTGCCAGCCCGGCACCGGCATCATGCCGCCGACCTCGTTCTGGGGGCTGCGCAGCGGCACGCGGGCGGGGGCGTAGTAGCCGATGTTGCCGTCTGTGTCGGCGTAGACGATGTTCTGCTGCGGCACCTGGAAGTGGCGCAGCGCGGCCACGAACTCGGGCCAGTTTTGGGCCCGGTTCATGCCCATCAGCGCCTGGGCCGTGGTGTCATTTGGCTCTAGCGCGGTCCAGGCCATGGCCAGCACGAAGGGGCCGGAAGCGATCTCGGCGGCCTGCTTGGAGACGTCCGAAATCACCGGCCCGTGCCGCGTCAGGCGCACCTCCAGCATCACCGGCTCGGCGTCCTTGACTTTGATCACCTCGCGCCGCACCTCGAAGGGCCGGGGGCCGTCGGGCGTGAGGTAGGCGTTTGCGTTCCGGGGGTCGAGCTTTTCGATGAACAGGTCCTGGACATCGGGCCCGGTGTTGGTGAAGCCCCAGGCGATGTGTGCGTTGCGGCCCAGCACGACGGCCGGAATGCCGGGCAGCGTGGCGCCGATGACCTTGAGGCCGGGAGCCTCGAGGTGGGCGAAATACCACACCGAGGGCGCTGTCAGGCCGAGATGGGGGTCGTTGGCCAGCAGCGGCTTGCCGCTTTGCGTGCGGCTGCCGGCCACCACCCAGTTGTTGGAGCCGTTGGCGCGCTCGGGCCCGGGCGGCAGCGCGGCCCAGAGACGTTCCAGCGGCAGCTTGCGATATAGCGCCGCCAGGTCGGGCAGCGCCACCGGCGCCTGGCCGGGGTAGGGCGGGTAGAGCTCGCTGATCTGCCGGGCCGTCAGCTTGCCCTTGGTGGCGAGCCGTGAGCGCAACAGCTCGCCCCGCCAGTTGGCCCCCAAATCCCAGGCCATCATCTTGGCCCAGACCAGCGAATCGGCCGGCCGCCAGGGCTCCGGCGTGTGGCCCAGGATGAGGAACTCGGGCGGTAACGGGCCCGATCTTGTTTCCAGGAAGGCGTTGACGCCGGCGGCATAGGCCTCGAGCTGGGCCTGGGTGGTGATGTCGAGCCCGGCCACGGCGGCCTCGGCGAAGTGATAGACGCTGAGGGTGCGCAGGAAGCGATCGACGCCGAGGCCGGCCGCACCCACCACCTCCGAGAGCCGGCCGGCGCCGATGCGGCGGCTCATCTCCATCTGCCAGAGCCGGTCCTGGGCATGGACGTAACCCAGCCCGAAGGCGGCGTCGGCGCTGCTGGCGGCATAGATGTGAGGCACGGCGTGGCGGTCGCGGACGATCTCGACGGGGCCTTCGAGGCCGGCCACCGCGACCTCGCCCGAAAGCGACGGCAGCGAGCCCCGCAGCCACAAATAGCCGCCGCCCAGCGCTACCACGATCAGGGCGACAAACACGATCAGGCCGCGCCACAACCACCCCATGTTTTCTCTCCACCAAACCAACCGACCCTTACCGGCGCGTCATGAAAGCAGATTGCCCAACCGATTGAAACCACCGCCACCGGCAAAAAAAAGGGATCGGAGTGAAAAAGGGGTCGGAGTGGGGTTTCGTGAAAAAGGGGTCGGAGTGGGTTTTCGAAAACCGGGGTCGGAGTGGGTTTAGAGCCGGTTTCGCTGAAGTCGACTTCGGTTGGGCTTGTCAGACCGGAACGGCGACAGTCTCCGGCGGTCTGGATGCGGGGCTCCGGCGGGGTCGGCCTTTCGGGCGGGGGGGTAAGGAGCGACCTACGACCAACTCGACGTACCGGCGGAAATTTCGCTTGGCCGCCACCGAGCCCCGTAAGGTGGCCTCGCGCAACACCGCTATCGCCGCGTCGGCCGAGGTGTCACCAAGGAACTGCCGGTAGGCCCGTTGGCGCTCGTGCGGTTGCGATCCCAGCTCCTCGTAAAGCGCATGATCGCTGATCAGGGGATCGCTCGCACCCTGCAGTCCAACTCCGACCCCAGTTTAAGCCCACTCCGACCCCAGTTTAGTTTAAGCCGTTGTGACCGCGCTCTACGATACGCAGCGGTTGCCCGGGCTAAGGCAACGGTGTGCTCTATACGCTGATCTTCGATGCCAACGAGCGCCAGATCGGCAATCCGAAGCCGATATTCCCGGGCCAGGTTTTGACGGCGCCGCGGCAAACCACGAATTAGGGTTTACCAGTTGGATCCGGGCCGTTCGGATCAATTATGTACCACTGCGTCGTCGCTCTCGCCGCCGTCGCCGTGCAGGTCGAGGCCGAATTCGAGGTATGGTTTGATCTTGAGAAGGCGGGTGGCGATGCTGCCCAACAGCGTCGAGCCATTGAGCGGCAGCGGCAGGGCGAAGTCGCTGCGAAACAGCAGGGACTGCCGGGGCCCGGTGACGAAATCGCCGTCGGCCAGGCGGCCACTGAGCTTGAGCAGCGTCATGGTGCGCAGGCGGTCGGCGCGGGATTCGGCGCTGTAGGGGATGTAGCCGAGCTCGGCGAACATGCGGATGCGGGCGCCCTCGTCGGTTTCCTGGGCCCGGCAGGCAAACATGATGCCCAGCCAGCGGAAGGTGAAGTCGGCGGGTAGGGGCAGAGCCTGGGCCTTCTCGCTGGCCCGGGCCAGGAAGTCCTTCATCTCGACCGGCCCCTCGGGCAAGTTCAGTGCCGCTGCCGCCTCGCCCGAAAGGAAATGGGTCTCCGCTTGGTTCATGTTGGGAATTTGCCTCCCCCCACCTATCTAGTCCGGCATGCCCCGGATGGCTCACGAAATCGGCCACAATGGTAGCGGAACGGGTCACAACTCGGAACCATA
>JASLXG010000094.1 GCA_030740435.1 Alphaproteobacteria bacterium
GCTGGGCGGCGACTATAACGTGGCACCCCGCGACGGCGATGTGTGCGAGCCGGCCAACTGGGCTGATGATGCCCTTTGCCGGCCGGACACCAGGGCGGCCTGGCGCAAGATCAAATATCTCGGCCTGACCGACGCCCTGGAGGCGCTGCATCCTGAAGCCGGGCGCTATAGCTGGTGGGATTACCGGGGCGGCGGCTATGCCAGGGACAAGGGACTGCGCATCGATCATTTGCTGCTCTCGCCGCAGGCCGCCGACCGATTGAGCGAGGCAGGCATCGACCGCAACCCAAGGGGCTGGGAGAAGCCGTCCGATCACACGCCGGTCTGGTGCGAGTTGGATTAGATTAGGCCGTATTCCCGGAGCGCGCCCCGCGCCTCCTCCAGCCCTTCCACCTGATGGGCATCGAACCCGGCGGCCCGGGCGCCCTCCACGTTCAGACGGTTGTCATCCAGGAAAAGAATATGCTCCGGCACCATGCCCAGGCTTGCAGCCACATGATCGAAGGCCTCCCGGTCAGGCTTCACCAGGCCCATTTCGAAAGACAGAAAACGGGTCTCGAACATTTCCTCCAAGCCCCAGTCCTGGGCCTGGCGGCGCCAGTGCAGCTCGCAGGTATTGGAGAAACAGCCATAGGGAATGCGCTTTCCCACCTGGGCCAGAAGCTCCGCCGTCCCGGAAGAGAGCTTCTTGGTCCAGCTTTCATAGGTCTTCAGAAATTCATCGGGGGAGACGGAAAGCTTGTGGCTCTCCACCATGCGCCGGCCAAAATCCGCAGTGGAACAAAAGCCCCGTTCGTAATCCCGGATCACCGGCGAGGCCAGCCATTCGGCCCAGATGGCGTCCATATCCGTGCGCCCGGCGAACAGGCCGACTTCCGCCGTGCCGCCCAGTTCGATCAGCACCCCGCCAAGATCGAAGAGCAGAAATTGAGGGGCCACTAATCCTCCACCTGGCTCACATCGCGGACGGCACCCTTGGCCGCCGATGTAGTCAGGGCGGCATATGCCCGGAGCGCCGGGCTGACGGCGCGGGCGCGGGGCTGGGCCGGTTTCCAACCCTTGGCCTCCATGGCGGTCCGGCGTTTGTCCAGCTCGGCTTCGTCCACGGCCAGATTGATTTTTCGGTTGGGGATGTCGATTTCGATCATATCGCCCGCCTCGATCAAACCGATCATACCGCCCTCGGCGGCCTCCGGTGACACATGCCCGATGGACAGGCCCGATGTGCCGCCCGAAAAGCGACCGTCGGTGATCAGGGCGCAGGCCTTGCCCAGCCCCATGGATTTGAGATAGCTGGTGGGATAGAGCATTTCCTGCATGCCGGGGCCGCCCTTGGGTCCTTCATAGCGGATGATCAACACCTCGCCGGCCTTCACGTCACGCCCGAGAATCCCGGCGACCGCATCGTCCTGGTTTTCGTATATGCGCGCCGGGCCGGAAAAGCTGAGCAGGTCTCCATCGACCCCGGCCGTTTTGACGATGCAGCCATCCAGGGCGATATTGCCAAACAGAACCGCCAGCCCCCCATCCTTGGAATAGGCGTGACCCACATCCCGGATGCAGCCTTCCTCCCGGTCCAGATCCAGGCTTTCGTAATGGCGGGACTGGGTGAAAGCCTCGGTCGAGGGCGCGCCCCCCGGCCCGGCCCGGAACAATGTCTGAACATTATCGCCGACGCCCCGCCCCACATCCCAGGCACCAAGTGCTTCGCCCAAGGATGCACTGTGAACGGTGGAGACGCTTGTATCGATCAGCCCTGCCCGGTCCAATTCGCCCAGAATTGAAAAAATACCGCCGGCCCGGTGCACGTCTTCCAGGTGATAGATCGGGGTGGACGGCGCCACCTTGCAGATATTGGGCACCTTGCGCGACAGGCGGTCGATATCCTCCATGGTGAAATCAACGTCCGCTTCCTGGGCGATGGCCAGGAGATGCAAGACGGTGTTGGTCGAGCCGCCCATGGCAATATCCACGGCCATGGCGTTCTCGAAGCCCTTGAAATCTGCTATTGCCCGGGGCAGAACGCTTTCATCTCCATCCCGGTAATAGCGGTTGGCCAAGGTAACAGCACTGCGGCCAGCCTCCAGGAACAATTCACGCCGGGCGCCGTGGGTGGCGACCAGGGTGCCGTTGCCGGGCAATGCCAGACCAAGTGCTTCGGCCAGGCAATTCATTGAATTGGCCGTGAACATGCCGGCGCAGGAGCCGCAGGTGGGGCAGGCGCCGCGTTCCAACTCCAGCAATTCCTCGTCGCTGATGTCGGGGTTGCTGCCAGCCACCAGGGCATCGGCGGCGTCGAAGGTGGTACTTTCGCCGTCGACCACCCTGAGTCCGGCCTCCATGGGCCCGCCCGAAACCATCACCGCCGGGATGTCGAGCCTGAGCATGGCCATCAGCATGCCGGGCGTGATCTTGTCGCAATTCGTGATGCAAATGAGGCCATCCGCGCAGTGCGCGTTGGCCATGTATTCCACCGAATCGGCGATCAGGTCGCGCGACGGCAGGCTGTAGAGCATGCCCTCGTGACCCATGGCCAGGCCGTCGTCGATGGCGATGGTGTTGAATTCCTTGGCGATGCCGCCGGCAGCCTGGATGGCCCGGGCCACCAGCTTGCCGACCGCGTCGAGATTAACGTGGCCGGGCACAAACTGGGTGTAGGAATTGGCCACCGCGATGACCGGTTTGCCGAAGTCCTCCTCGGCCGTGCCGGTGGCGCGCCACAGCGCCCGCTGGGCGGCATTGCCGCGGCCCACTGTGTTGGTGTCGGAGCGATAGGCAGGCATGGCGTTCCTCGGGATTGGGTTGATGGGTTTCAGGCGGCGCTGTGGCAGTGCTCGACGATGGCCGCGACCAGCAGCGGTACCACGTCGGGGCTCTGGATCTCGTGGCTCCAGCCCTCGATAAGGTGAAGTTTAGCACCCCGGATGCGGCGCACCAGATCTTCGGCGTGAGCCAGCGGCAGCACCGGATCGGCGGCGCCGTGCAGCACCAGCGTGGGCTGCTTGATATTGGCCAGGTCGTAGTGAAAGGGCGGCGCCGCGATCATCGCCACCATGTTGCGCAGGTAGCCCTCGATGCCGGGGCTGCGGTCGAAGGCCGCCTCAAGGCCCAGGCGCACGGCCTTGGCGTCGAACTTGAAGCCCGGGCTCTTGAGTGCCCTGGCGATCTTCATGCCGTTGGCCACGTAGCTTTTGCGGCTCGAGGGATCATCGGGCGGCGTCATCAGCGTCGCCATCACCTCGGCGTCACCGGGCGGCAGCTTGGTATCGCCGGACGTCGTCATCATGGCGCACAAGCTGGCCAGGCGGCCGGGCTGGCGCAGCGCCAGGCGCTGGGCGATGCGCCCGCCCATGGACATGCCCACGACGTGGGCCTTCTCGATCCCCAGCCCGGCTATCAGGCCGGCCACGTCGTCGGCCATGTCGTCTTCGTCGTAGGCGTAGTCGAAGGGCAGCCCGGCGGTGCGGGCGGCGAAAACCGAGGCCACGTCGGGCGGGCCGGCGTCGGGGAAACGCTGCGACAGCCCGGTGTCGCGGTTGTCGAAGCGGATGACGCGAAAGCCGGCCTCGACCAGGCCGTCGACCAGGGCCCGGGGCCAGGCGATGAGCTGCAGGCCAAAACCGATGATGAAGACGATGGCGGGGTCGCCGGCACGGCCGGCGGATTGGTATTCCAGTCGGATGCCGTTGGCGGTGATTTCTGTCATGCCCCAGTCATTGCCGAGGGGCGGGGCAAAATCAAGTCCGGCAAAAGCCTGCGAGTTCCCTGCCGACGCGCCCCACCAGTTCCGTCCAGTCGCCGGGCCGGCGCTGGCGGAAGAGCCTGAGTGTTGGGATACCAGGGTGAGGTCTCACCCTCGAGCCGCCAGCGCCAGTCCGGATCCTGGTGCAGCAACAGCCAGGTCGGCCGGCCCAAGGCGCCGGCCAGGTGGGCGACCACGGTGTCGGTGGTGATCACCAGATCGAGGCCGGCCAGCGCCGTGGCGCTCTGCTCGAAATCCTGCCACTCGGCCGCCAAGTCGACGAAGCGTCCGCTCTCGGCAAAAAGCGCCAGATCTTCGCCCGAAGCATCCTTTTTCAGGCCGTAGAACGTCGCACCGGTGCCTTGCAGCAGCGCGGCGAACAGCGCCGCCGGGCAGGAACGGGCCTGGTTGCGCGAAAACTCGGGATTGCCGGCCCAGCAAATGCCGATGGCCGGTTGCCCGGGCAGCGAGGCGGTTTCGCGGGGGTGCAAATAAGGCACCTCGGCCGGCAGTTTTTCCAACGTCGTGCCCAGCAGGCCGGGCAGGCTGAGCAGTGGCACATGGCCATGGGCCGGGGGTAGCGGATCCTCGAAGCCCAGCACCTCGAGGGCCAGGGAGCGGCGAAACAAGCCCAGCAGCGAGCGCTGGCAGAGCAGCGTCACCCGCTCGGCCCGGGCCGCCAGCTGGGGCACGAAACGCACGAACTGGATGGCGTCGCCCAGGCCCTGCTCGGCGTGCACGAGAAGGTGCCTGGCGCCGGCCTCGCTGCCGTCCCAGGGCGTCTCGGCAAAGCGCCGAGCCGGGGCCTCGGGGTGCTGCCAGCGCGCTTCGTAGAGCGGCCAGCCGGCGGCCAGACGGCCCAGACGCAGGTAGTGGAATCCGAGGTTGAAGCGTGCCGAAGCGTTTTCCGGATCCACAGCCAGCAGACGTTCAAGCAGGCCGCAGGCCTCTTCGCTGCGGCCCATCTCGCCCCGCACGGTGGCCAATTGGAAAAGCGTGTCGGTTTGGTCGGGTTGGCGTCTCAGGGCTTCCACGAACGCCGTTTCCGCCGCTTCCAGGCGGCCCAGGCGGCGCAGGCATTCGCCCCAGCGGAAGGCGTTGACGGCGTCTTTCGGGTCAAGCGCCACGGCCTTCGCAAACAGGCCCTCGGCTTCCTCCAGGCGCTCTTGTCGAAGCCGCACCATACCCAGGCTGGAGTGGCCGGCGGCGCTGGCGGGATGGTCGGCGAGCACAACCTCGAGGCAGCCTTCGGCCACATCCAAGGCGCCGCGGGCCCGGGCGCAGGCGGCTCGCGCCAGGTTGGCGGTCAGATGCCGGGGTGCCGCCGCCAGGGCTTCCCGGGCCAGGGCTTCGGCCTCGTCGAAGCGCTGCCGGCCGATCATCTCGACGGCCCGGGCGGCCAGATCGTCGGCTGACGGCGGCTCCGCGTTGCCGCTCATTCAGTCCTGCATGAACTCGGCCAGTGCGGCCAGGGTGGCGCGCATCTCGTCTTCAGTGCCGATGCTGACGCGCAAGCAATCCGACAAGCCGACCGGGTCCTGGGTGCGCACGATAATGCCGCGACTGCGCAAAAAGGCATCGGCCTCGTGGGCCGTGCGGCCGGCTTCGTCGGCAAAGCGCAGCAGCACGAAATTGCCGACGCTGTCGGTCGTTTGCAGTCCCAGCTTGGTGGCCTCGGCGGTCAGCCAGTTGCGCCACTGGATGGTGTGGGCGCGGGTGCGATCCGCATGTTCGCGGTCGGCCAGCGCCGCCAGGCCGGCGGCCTGGGCCGGGCCGGCGACGTTGAAGGGCGCCCGGATGCGGTCGAGCACGTCGGCCACCGCGGTGGGGCAGTAAGCCCAGCCCAGCCGGATCTGGGCCAGGGCGTGGAGTTTCGAGAAGGTCCGCGTCATGACCGCGTTTTCCGCCGCCTCGACCAATTCGGCGCCGTCGGAATACCAGTCGTCTTCGATGTATTCGGCGTAGGCACCGTCCAGCACCAGCAGCACGTCCTCGGGCAGGCCCGCCTGCAGGCGTTCGATTTCCTGGTGCGGGAGCACCGTACCGGTGGGGTTGTTGGGGTTGGCCAGGAAAAGGATACGGCACTTGGGGCCGACGGCCGCCAGCAGGTTGTCGACGTTGGCCGTGAGCTCAACTTCGGGCGCCGCCACCGGTGTGGCGCCGGAGGCGCGCGTCGTCAGGGCGTACCACATGAAGCCGTGGGCGCTATGAACCACCTCGTCGCCGGGGCCGGCAAAGGCGCGGCAGAGCTGGCTCAAGAGCTCGTCCGAGCCGGCGCCGCAGACGATGCGCGCGACATCGAGGCCGTGGTGTTCGGCCAGGGCCTGGCGCATGGCCTTGGCGCCGCCGTCGGGATAGCGGTGCAACTCGGGCCCTATGGCCTCAAGCGCCGCCATGGCTTTGGGACTGGGGCCCAAGGCCCCTTCGTTGGAAGCCAGCCGAATGGGCTCCGCGAAGCCCTCCAGCGTGGCGTCGCCACCCTTGTAGGGACGCAATTCCATGATCCCCTGGCGGGGTTCAGGTGCCGTCATGACGATCCTCCCCGGCTACGCCGTCCGTTTAGCCATTATATACAGTCTATTCGGCGGCGGCAGCCTGGCCGCGCCGGCGGTAGAGGGCCATCAGGCTCTCGTGCTCGGCCTCGAAACGCGCTATGGCGCGCTGCTTGACCGGGCCGAAGCCGCGGATGGCCTGGGGCAGGCGGGCGATGTCGACGGCCTGGGCCAGGTTGGCGCCATCGAGTCCGGCCAGCAACTCCTCGATGGTGGCTTCGAACTCCGCCACCAACTGGCGCTCGCGGCGCCGTTCGGCCTGCCAGGCAAAAACGTCGAGGGGTCCCGCGCGCAGGCCGCGCAAACGGGCCAGCAGGCCAAACAGCGTCAATACCCAGGGGCCGAAGCTAGTCTTCAGTCGGGCCCCGCTATGGCGGTCACGGGGCGCCAGCCAGGGCGGCGAGAGGTGGAAGCGCAGGCGGTAATTGCCGCTGAAGCGGGCCGCCAGTTGCTCCCGGAAGTCACCTTCGGCGTAAAGCCTGGCCACTTCCCATTCGTCCTTCACCGCCAGCAGCTTGAAGTAACTCTCGGCGGCGGCGGCGCCGAGGTGGCGTTCGCCGCCCAGCCCGGCTTCGGCCGCTTCGACGCGGGACACCAGGGCCCGGAAGCGCTCGGCCAGGGCGGCGTTCTGGTAATCCGCGAGGAACGCGGCACGCCGCGCCACCAGATCCGCCAGGCTCTCGCCGGCGCTGTCGCTTGCTTCGTCGGCCAGCCCCACCAGGGTCAGGGCGGCGGCCGGGTCGTGGGCCGCCAGGCGGCCCAGCGCCAGGCAGCGCTTGTTGTCCTCGACGGCGACGCCGTTGAGCTCGATGGCGCGCTCGAGGGCGGCCAACGATAGCGGCATCGCGCCCGACTGCAGGGCATGGCCCAGCAGCACCATGTTGGCGGCCACCGAGTTGCCCGCCATACGTTCCGCGAGACGCGTCGCCGGCAGGGCGGCCAAATTGGCGCTGCCCACCACTTCCTCGATCTGGTGGCGCAGCAGGCTGTCGTCGATCTCGGCCCGAGGGTCGATGACCATGGCGGCGGTCATGGCCACGGTGCTGTCGACCACGGCCCGGCTGGCAGGGCCCAGGCGCGAGCGCACCTCGGGGCCGGTGCTCACCACCAGGTCGCCGCCGAGCAGCAGGTCGGCGCCGCCCAACGGCACGCGGGCGCCAAGGATGTCGGCTGGCTGGGGCGCCAGCCGTACGTGGGTGACGACGCCGCCGCCGCGCTGGGCCAGGCCGGTGAAATCCATCACCGAGACACCGCGTTCGTCGATGTGGGCGGCCATGCCGATGATCTGGCCGGTGGTGATGACGCCGCTGCCGCCGATGCCGGTAACCAGAATGCCGTAGGGTTTCTCGACCAGCGCGGCCGGCGGTGCCGGCAGCTGGGCCGCGAAATCGGCGCCGGTCGAGGCGGCCAGCCGCCTGGGCTCGGCGCCCTCCAGGCTGACCAGGGCGGGGCAGAAACCCTGGAGGCAGGAAAGATCGCTGTTGCAGGTCGACTGGTCGATCTCGCGCTTGCGCCCCAGCGGCGTCTCGAGGGGCACCACCGAGATGCAGTTCGACTGCACCGAACAGTCGCCGCAGCCCTCGCAGACGGCACTGTTGATAAAGACCCGCGTGGTGGCCGGGGCGGCCTCGCCGCGCTTGCGCCGGCGCCGGAGTTCGGTGGCGCAAACCTGGTCGTAGACGATCACCGAGACGCCCGCGAGCTCGCGCATCTCGTGCTGCAGGGCATCAAGCTCGTCGCGGCCATGGACGCTGGTGCCGGGCGCGAAGCCGACGTCGCCGGGGTACTTGTCGGCATCGTCGCTGACCACGGCGATGCGGCGCACGCCCTCGTGATAGACCTGCTGGGTGATCTGCGGCACCGTCAGGCCGCCCTCGAAGGGCTGGCCGCCGGTCATGGCCACGGCGTCGTTGTAGAGGATCTTGTAGGTGATGTTGACGCCGGCGGCCAGGGCCTGGCGGATGGCCAGGCTGCCCGAATGGTTGTAGGTGCCGTCGCCCAGGTTCTGGAAGATGTGCGGCGCCGCCACGTAGGGGCTGTGACCGATCCAGTTGCAGCCCTCGGCGCCCATGTGCAAAAAGCTCGAGGTCTCGCGGTTCATCAGCGCCGCCATCAGATGGCAACCGGTGCCGGCCAGCGCCCGACTGCCCTCGGGCACCCGGGTCGAGGTGTTGTGCGGGCAGCCGGAGCAGAAAAAGGGCGTGCGAACCGTGTCGCTGGGGCTTTGGCTGAGGCCGCGTAGCTGCTGCTGGCCCTCCAGTTGGGCCGCGGCGCGGCGTTCGAGCTCGGCATCGCCCAGCCGCGCCACCAGGGCCCGGGCCAAAAGGTCGGCATCCAACTCGCCGTTGCTGGGCAGCAGCGGCCGGCCCTCGGGGTCGGTCTTGCCACTGACCCTGGGGCGGCGCTCGGCGGCCAGATTGTAGAGCGCCTCCTTGAGCTGGGTTTCCACGAAGGGGCGTTTCTCCTCGATCACCAGGACTTCCTCGAAACCGGCGGCAAAGTCGGTCGCGCCGATGCTTTCGAGGGGGTAGGACATCACCACCTTGTAGACCCCCAGGCCCAGCGCGAAGGCCTGCTTGTCGTCGATGCCGAGAGCGAAAAGCGCCTGCATCAGATCGAGGTGCGACTTGCCGGTGCTGATTATCCCCAAGCGACCGCGTTCGGGCCCCAGGACGCGGCGGTCGAGCCGATTGGCCCGGGCGAAGGCGCGGGCCGCCGGTAAGCGGTGGTATTGCAGCCGCTCCTCCTGGGCCAGTTGGGGATCGGGCCAACGGATGTGCAGGCCGTCCGGCGGCATCTCGAAATCCTCGGGCAGGACGATCTCCGGCAACCCCGGCGTGACCTGTATCGAGGCTGCCGATTCCACCGTTTCCGAGACCGCCTTGAAGCCGACGTAGCAGCCCGAGAAGCGCGAGAGCGCAAAGCCATAGAGGCCGAGGTCGAGGTATTCCAGCAGGCTCGATGGATTGAAGACCGGCATCATCCACGACTGCATGAGCTGCTCGCACTGATGTGCCATGCTCGACGAAACCGCGCCGTGATCGTCGCCCACCACCACCAGGGCGCCGCCGTGGCGCGAGGAGCCATAGGAGTTGCAGTGCTTGAGCGCATCGCCGGCGCGGTCGAGGCCGGGTCCCTTGCCGTACCAGATGGCGAAGACGCCGTCGTATTGGAAATCCGGGTAGACCGAGGCCTGCTGCGTGCCCAGCACCGCCGTCGCCGCCAGTTCCTCGTTGAGGCCGGGGTGGAAGCGGATGTCGTGCTCGTCGAGCAGGGTCTTGGCGCTCCACAGCGCCCGGTCGTAGCCGCCGAGCGGCGAGCCGCGGTAGCCCGAAATGAAGCCGCCGGTCTTGAGGCCGGCGGCCCGGTCGCGGCGGCGCTGCTCAATGGGCAGGCGTACCAGGGCCTGGACGCCGGTGAGATAGATGCGGCCGACGGTGGCGCTGTAGGCGTCGTCCAACGAGATGTCGCTGAGGATCTTGTTGCCAGTCATGCCGGATCTCCCTGGGCCGGTTTCCCGGATTTGGAGCGCGGTGCCCAAAACTCCCACCTCGCCAGGCGCGCTCCGGCTGGATTGGATGATACACCCAGAAAAATGAGAAGATCATTGCCATTTGGCCGCGGTATTTGTAGAAACATAAAAAATTCATCTAAAATTTTGTGAATTCAGAGAAAGAAAGCCTATGGAAAGTCTGGATACACAGGATTGCCGCATCCTCGACGAGCTGCAGCGCGACGGCCGCTTGTCGATCGCCGAGTTGGCCGAGCGCATCGGCCTCTCGACGACGCCGTGTTGGCGCCGCGTGCGCCGCTTGCAAGAGGCGGGCGTCATCCGGCGCTACGTGGCGCAGCTCGATCCCCAGCAGCTCGGCATCGGCCTCGACGTCTTCGTCAACGTCACCATCGACATGCACCGGGCTCAGGAATTCGAAAGCGAAATCCGCCGCCGCGACGAAGTGGTGGAGGGCTACGCCATCACCGGTGAACGCGACTACTTGCTGCACATCATGGTGGCCGACATCCGGGCTTTCGAGGTTTTCGTGCAAAACGACCTGATTCGCATGCCGGGTGTCGACCGGGTCACCACCAGCCTGGTTCTCAAGACGGTCAAGGACGGCGCGGCGGTTCCGCTGCGCTATGCCCGAGAGCGGGCCGGGCAGGTTTGAGGATGTCACGATAACAGAAAAAACAATCATTGTCAGTCATTTAGCAATTATTTTTAATAAAATAGGTGGGGTTTGACGATTAATGACGAAGGCTGCTTGGAATGAGGTGGTTCCGCTTCGTTGGACAGCTCGGCGGCCTTGCCAGGGTGTATTCCTCGGCCCTGTCATGCGGGCTAGAAGCCAACTGGATTTGCTCGTTGTCGCCCCTGTACCGGGCCGATAAATCCGCTATCATGGGTACCAAGACCGGGCTCGACCGGCGCTCGCCGCTGCAACTCGCTGTCGAGTGATAGGTGGGCAAAATCTGGGGGGTGACGATGACGGCGGATTGGCAACCCGATAACTTGCAGACGGAGATCCCGCCGGACCGGGAGAAGAGCCTCCGTGGCACGGCCTTGTTGCTGGAGATGCCGCCGGCGACGATAGCCGAGCTGGAAAACCTCAGCACCTGGTACTGGTTTCCCGAGGGCGTGCAGATCTTCGATCGCAGCGACAATCACACCGACGTTTTTTTCATTGCCGAAGGCACGGTGCGGGTGGTCGACCATGCCGCCTCGGGCCAGGAGGTGGCGTTCTCCGACCTCGAGGCCGGAGCCGTGCTGGGCGAGTTATCGGCCATCGACGGCGAGGCCCGCTCGGCCACCGTCTTTGCCGCCGAAGATACCTTGCTGGCCAAGGTCGAAGCGGCCGCGTTCGTTGACTTTCTGGCCCGCCATCCCGACGTTGGCAGGCGCCTGATGCTTTATTTCGTCAGCACCATCCGGGGGCTCAATTCCCGCGTCGTCGGTCTTTCCTCGATGTCCAGTGTGCAGCGCGTCTACGGCGAGCTGTTGCAGATGTCGGAGCCCGATCCCGAGGGCGAGGGCCGCTGGAAGATCAATTCCATGCCGCAACACAAGGAGATCGCGGTGTGGGCCGGCACGACGCCCGAGACCGTGGCTCGGGCCATTGGCGAGCTGCTCAAGGCGGAAGTCGTCAAGCGCCGCCACAAGACGCTGCTCATCCTCGACCGTCAGCGCCTGCATGAGTTGGCGACGGCCAGCTAGTAACCACTGGGGCAGCCTGGAATCGCTTGAAATTTTATGGTGTTTGTTGTAATATCAAGGCCTTAGCTCAGTCCCGCCGTTTACCGTTTGTTAGCGGCACGGGGCTAGGATTAGAGCCGGGTCCAGAAGGCCCGCTTCAAGCTCCCGACAGACGATAGAATTTCGCTCTCCGGGACGGCAGTCAGGGGTCACGATGTGACGACCGTTGATACCGTCACCGCGGCAAATAGCTTTTTCGCCAGCGCCGGCAAGCCGTCCGCGCCGGCCTCCACTCAGGCTGCGGCCGTCGAAGGCGCGGTTACCCCCACTGCCATTACCCCGCCAGCCCGGGCCGCGCGGGGCGATTCCCACCCCAAACACGGCAATCCCGGTGCCCACCGCCAGGGCGCCTCGCTGATTGATTTCGCGACCTTGCGGGCGGCCCAAGAATCTGCCAGCGACGGCAAGACCGGCAAATCCGCCAGCAATCCCGGGGGCCTCAGCGAGGCCGAGCTGAAACTGGTGGCCGAGCTCAAAGCCCGCGATGCCGAGGTGAGGCGCCATGAACAAGCCCACGCCAACGCCGGCGGGCAATATTCCGGTCAACCCAGCTATAGCTACCAGCGCGGCCCCGACGGCCGCAACTACGCCGTCGACGGCTCGACGCCCATCGATGTCAGTCCGGTAGCCGGCAATCCCGAAGCCACGGTGCGCAAGATGGAGGTCGTAAAGCGGGCCGCCATGGCACCGGCCGAACCTTCGGGCCAGGATCGCGCCGTGGCCTCGCGGGCCCAGGCCGAACAGTCGAAGGCCCGGGCCGAGGCCGCGGCCCAGCGGGGCGAGGAGGCCGCCGCCGCGGCCGAGGACTCCAGCCCCAGCCAGCCCGGCGACGCCGGCAACGCCGCCGCCACGGCCTATGGCCATGAATCCGCTGGCCAGCCGCCGACCTTGCTGGCCGTCGCCTGACATAGCAAACTCTTCTTGTGAGGGCCGGCCCGCGGTATTACCTTCGGGCACCTCCGCGCTGGCGCCGCGAGCCGCCGCGGCACCACCACCGCCACTGCGATACGGCATGGGCCACGATCCGATCGATAGCGCCGCCGCAGCGACCGACAAGCAGCACGATCTGCCGCTTTCGGTCGTTATCCCGGTGCACGACGAAGCGGCCAACATCGGGTCGCTGATCGACGAGGTGGCGGCGGCTCTCGATGGTCTGCTGGCTTTCGAGCTTGTCGTGGTCGACGATTGCAGCGCCGACGACACCGCCGCGGTACTGGCCGCCGCGGCCGCCTCACGACCCTGGCTCAGGCGCTTCCGGCACCAGAGCAACGCCGGTCAAAGCGCGGCCTTGCGCAGCGGTATCGAGGCGGCGCGCGGGCGCTGGATAGCCACCCTCGATGGCGATGGCCAAAACGATCCCGCCGATCTGCCTAAGCTGCTGGCCCTGGTCGATCTCGAGGCCCCGGTGCCGGTTCGGGAGCTCATCACCGGCCATCGCCGCCGCCGCCACGACAGCTGGCTGAAAAGGTTTTCCTCGAAAGTGGCCAACGCCGTGCGCCGGCGCCTGCTGCGCGACGGTACCCCGGACACCGGCTGCGGCCTCAAGCTTTTCGAACGCCGGCTTTTTCTCAGCCTGCCGCTTTTCGATCACTTCCATCGCTTCCTGCCGGCCCTGGTGCGCCTGCGTGGCGCCAAAGTGACCTCGGTCGAGGTCAACCACCGGCCGCGCCGTGGGGGGCGCTCGCACTATGGCGTCGGCGATCGCTTGTGGGTCGGCATCGTCGATATCTGCGGCGTCATGTGGCTGGCCCGGCGCAGCCGCTTGCCGGTCGTCGAAGAACTGCATGACGGTCCACGAGATGGCGGCTAAGAAGGATCTTCGGGGGCTCGCGCGCGGTGGTTTGCTGCTGCTGGCGCTGCTTGCCATCGGCTTTGCCGTCAAGGAAAGCGGCCTGGCGGCGGCTTTCAGCACCGACTGGATCGACAGTCAGGTGCGTGGTCAGGGCTTGCTTGGCGAGGCTATTTTCGTGGCCGCCGCGGCACTTTTTACCACCTTCGGGCTGCCCCGTCAGATCGTCGGCTTCCTCGCCGGCTATGCCTTCGGCGTCGTCGTGGGCACGGCGCTGGCGCTGTTGGCCACCGTCATCGGCTGCGTCGTGACTTTCTCGTATGCCCGGCTTGCGGGCCGGTCCGTGGTGCTGGCCCGGGCGCCGGCGCGGCTGCGTCGCATCGATGCTTTTCTGGCCCAGAACCCCTTCGCCATGGCCCTGGTGATCCGGCTGTTGCCGGTGGGCAGCAACCTGTTGACCAACCTGGCGGCCGGTGTCTCCACCATCGGCGGCTTGGCTTTCGTGCTGGGCTCGGCGCTCGGCTACCTGCCCCAGACCATCATCTTCGCCCTTGTTGGCTCGGGCGTCTCCATCGCTTCGGAGACTCAGATCGCCATCAGCGTCGGCCTTTTCGCGCTCTCGGCCGGGCTCGGCGTATGGCTCTTCCGGCGCTACGGCCGCTCCAGCGGTTTGGCTGGCGAGGAGGAGGGCGAGGAGGGGGGCAGCGGCTCATGAGGCGCGCCATCGTCCCGGCTCTGCCTTGGCTGGCCGCCTGGTTGTTATTGGTCGGCCTGGCGCTCGGGGCCCGGCCGCTGACGCCGGTCGACGAGACGCGCTATCTGGCGGTGGCCTGGGAGATGTGGGTCAGTGGCGATGCCCTGGTGCCGCACCTCAACGGCGAGCCCTACAGCCACAAGCCGCCGCTGCTGTTTTGGCTGATCAATCTGGGCTGGGCGGTGGCTGGCGTCAGCGAGTGGTGGGCCCGGCTGGTGGCGCCGCTCTGTGGCCTGGGGGCGCTCTTTGCCGCCAGGGCGCTGGCCGCCAAGCTCTGGCCCGAGCGCCCGGAAATCTCCGAACTCGTGCCTTGGCTGCTGCTGGGCAGTCTGTTTTGGGCCGCTTTCGCCAGCCTCACCATGTTCGACATGCTGCTGACGCTGATCAGCACGGTCGGCCTCTTGGCCCTGGTCGTGGCCTGGCGCGGCCGGTTGGTGACGGGTTTCGCCGGCCTGGCCCTGGCGCTCGGGCTCGGCGTGCTGGCCAAGGGGCCGGTGATCGCGCTCTACCTCTTGCCGCCGGCCCTGCTGGCACCCTGGTGGGCCTCGGCCCAGCCACCGGCTCAGGCGGTTTCTTGGCGGCGCTGGTATGGCGGCCTGGCGTTGGCGGTGTTGGTTGCCGCGGCGGCGGCGCTGGCCTGGGCTCTGCCGGCGGCGCGGGCTGGCGGACCGACCTATGGCGACGCCATCCTGTGGGGCCAGACGGCGGGCCGCATGAGCCAGTCCTTTGCCCATGACCGGCCTTTCTGGTGGTACCTGCCGCTGCTGCCGTTGCTGCTCTTTCCCTGGTTTTTTTGGCCGCCGCTGTGGCGCGGTGCCTGGCGCAATCGGGCCGGGATGTGGGGCGAAACTGGCCCGCGCCTGGCCCTCGCCACCATGGTGCCGGCCTTTGTTGTGTTTTCGCTGATCAGCGGCAAGCAGCCCCACTACATGTTGCCGCTGTTCCCGCCGCTGATGCTGATCGCCGCCCGGGCCTTGCCGCAAATCCCGGAGGGGCGATGGTCGCTGCTGCCGCCGGCGCTGATAGTGCTGCTGGCCGGGCTGGCTCTGGTGCTGTTCGGCGGCCTGGGCCAGGGCCCGCCGGAAGGCCATCCGGGATCGTTGCCGAGCTGGCTGGGGGCGGCGGAGCCATTGGGTTTCGCCATGATCCTGCTGGGCGCCCTGGTGGCTGTCTGGCGGGGCCCTGGCCTGGCCGGCCGGGTGCGGACCTTGGCCTTACAGACGCTGGCCCTGGTGCTGCTGGTCCACGCCACGCTGGTGCCGGCGCTGAGGCCGGCCTTCGACCTACAGCGCGCTGCCGCCCACGTCGGCGAAATTCTGGCGCGCGGCCACGCCGTGGCGGTGGTCAACAAGTACCAGGGGCAACTGCAGTTCCCCGGCCGCCTGCGGCGCGCGCTGGAGGTGGTACCGGGCCGCCAACTGGAGAGCTGGCTGGCCGCCCACCCGGACGGCCATGTCGTCACGCTGCACCTGAAAAATCTACCCCAGAGCGCCGGCCTGCCGCTCTACGTGCAGCCCTATCGCGGCCGGCAGTTGGCCATCTGGACGCGGGACAACGTTCTCGCCGAGCCGTTGGCGTTTTATTAGCCCCTCACCGGGCGGGCGCCTCCGCGCCCTTGGCCTCCGCCCCCCAAGGGGAGGCGGCTTAGCGCCGACACCAAGTGTGGTTTTTTCTGCTTGGTCTTGGTGCAACGGAAGCAACGCGACCCGCCGCTACTGCGGCGCGCCCGCGCAGGCTGCGGGCCGAAGGGCCGCCGCCGTGAGCGACAAGAACGTTAAGCTGCCCCCCCGGGGGGGGGCAGCTTAACGCCGCCAGCGTGTCAGTCCGGTCGGCGTCGGGCTCCAGTCGGCGGCTCGCCGCCGGGCGGTTTCGGTTTCCTGGGGCGTCATCAGCCGCGCCGCCTCGTCGCGCAGCAGCGTCGCCTGATGCACCAGGGTGGGAACGGCGCTGCGCAAGACCAGGCTGAGCCAAACATAGGCCGAGACCAGATCCTGGCGCACGCCGATGCCGCGGATGTGCATCGAGCCGAAGGCCAGCTGGGCCCCGGGATGGCCCTGGTTGGCGGCCTTGAAGAACCAGATGGCGGCCAGGCCGTCGTTGCGCGCCACGCCGCGGCCCCAGAAGTGCATGGCGCCGAGCATGAACTCGGCGCCGGCATGGCCGCTCTCGCTGAGCGGCCGGAATTCCCGCAACGCCACGTCGTAGCGGCCGTTGTTGTAGCTCAGAACAGCCGATTCGTAATCGGCGCGAGCTGCTGACGGCAGTGCCAGAAGCAGGCAGGGAAGCAGGGCGAGCAGCTTTTTGCGCATCACGACGTTCTGACCTTACTGCAATTGGCACCGCCCGGCCAAGTCCGCATCCAGCCCTTGGTGCGCATCGCGACCAGAGTACTTTTCCCTGTCTTAATAAGGGGTTAGGAAAGATCTGTCAGGATACGCCCAGGATATTCGTGGACCTTTCCGGAACAGCCAGGGAAAGAGATGGCATGGCCCAGAGGCCGAGGTTGCTGCGCCGCCTGAGGTATTACTTTCTCGCCGGCTTCATCGTCAGCGCGCCCCTCGGCATCACGGTGCTGATCGCCTGGGAATTCATCGCCTTCGTCGACAACCAGATCACGCCGCTGATCCCGCCCGCCTACAACCCGGAAAGCTACCTGCCTTTCAGCATTCCCGGGCTCGGCCTGGTGGTCATCTTTCTGGTCGTCACGCTGATCGGTTTCCTGACCGCCAGCATCCTGGGCCGCACCATCGTCGGCCTGGGCGAGCAACTGGTCGAGCGCATGCCGGTGGTACGCACCGTCTACGGGGCGCTCAAGCAGATCTTCGAAACCGTGCTGGCCCAGTCGTCGAAATCCTTCCGCCAGGTGGTGCTGGTCGAGTATCCCCGCCGCGGCCTGTGGGCGGTGGCCTTCGTGACCAGCACAACCGAGGGCGAGATCGCCCATCTCAGCGCCGATGAACTGGTCAACATCTTCCTGCCGACGACGCCCAACCCGACCTCCGGGTTCCTGCTCTTCGTGCCGCGCCGCGACCTGGTGGGGCTGGAGATGACGGTGGAGGAGGGCTTCAAGCTGATCATCTCGGGCGGCATCGTGACGCCCCCCGACCCGCGCCCGGAAGCGCAGCAGGGGGTCAAGAAACTTTTTGTCGGCGCTCAACCAGATACCAGGTAAGCCACCGCGGCATCGCGTTCGAAAAGATAAAGCAGCACCCGAAGGGCCTGGCCCCGCGGGCTCGTAAGATCGCCGTCGCGCTCCAGGATCAGCCGCGCATCGTCGCGCGCCGTGGCCAGCAGCTCGCCATGCGCCCCCAGATCGGCCAGGCGGAAGGCCGGCAGGCCGCTTTGGCGGGTGCCCAGAACCTCGCCGGCACCGCGCAGCTTGAGGTCTTCCTCGGCAATCAGGAAGCCGTCCTCGGTTTGGCGCATGATTTCGAGGCGCTGGCGGGCCACCGGGCCCAGCGGCGGGGCGTAGAGCATGAGGCAGCTCGAGGCGGCGGCGCCGCGCCCCACCCGGCCGCGCAACTGGTGCAACTGGGAGAGACCAAAGCGTTCGGCGTGCTCGATCACCATGACCGTCGCCTCGGGTACGTCGACGCCGACCTCGATCACCGTGGTGGCGACCAGAATATCCACCTCGCCGGCGGCGAAGCGGGCCATGACCTCGTCCTTCGGGCCGCTCTTCATGCGGCCGTGCACCAGCGCCACGCGCTGGCCGAAGCGCTGGGCGAGATGGGCCTGGCGCTGCTCGGCGGCGGCCAGGTCGCTGAGCTCCGATTCGGCCACCAACGGGCATACCCAATAGACCCGGGCGCCGCTGGCGACGTGGCGCTCGAGCGCCCCCACCACCTCGTCCAGGCGCTCCAGCGGCAGTGCCCGGGTTTCCACCGGCAACCGGCCCGGCGGCTTTTCGTCGAGCCGCGAGGTTTCCATGTCGCCAAACGCCGTCAACGCCAGCGTGCGCGGGATCGGCGTCGCCGTCATCACCAGAAGATCGCAGCGCCCGGCGCCCTTGGCGCTCAGCGCCAGGCGCTGGTGGACGCCGAAGCGGTGCTGCTCGTCGATCACGGCGAAAGCCAGGTCGGCGAATTCGACCTCTTGCTGGAAAATCGCGTGGGTGCCCACCAGGATATCGATCTCGCCCGCCGCCAGGGCCCTGAGCGTCGCCGCCCGGCCCTTCTGGCGGCCGCGGCCGAGCAGCAGCCCGAGTTCGACCCCGGCGCTCCGGGCTAACGGCTCGAGGCTGGCGAAGTGCTGCCGGGCCAGGATCTCGGTCGGTGCCATCAGGGTGGCCTGGGCGCCGGCCTCGACGGCCGTCAGCATGGCCAGAAGCGCGACGATGGTCTTGCCGCTGCCGACGTCGCCCTGCAACAGCCGCAGCATGCGGTGCTGGGCCGCCAGGTCGGCGTCGATCTCGCCTAGCGTGCGTTCCTGGGCGGCGGTGAGCTGGTAGTCGAGCACAGCGATGACGCGCTGGCGCAAGCGACCCTCCGCCCGGGTGGCCCGGCCGGCCCGGCGGCGCAGGCTGCGGCGCATCAGGGCCAGAGCCAATTGATTGGCCAGCAGCTCGTCATAGGCCAGCCGCGCCCGGGCCGGAGCCAAGGGCTCCAGCTCCTCGGCCTCGGCCGGGGCGTGGACGGTTTGCACGGCGGCTCGCCAATGCGGCCAGGTTTGCGCCGTTTGCTGTGCCGGATCGAGCCAAACCGGCAGCTCGGGCAGCTCGGCCAGGGCATCGTTCATGGCGCGCTGCAAGGCTTTGGCGGTGAGCCCGGCGGTCAGCGGATAGACCGGCTCGATGGTCTGGATGCGCTCCAGCTCGGCCGACTCGCCGATGTGGTCGGGATGGCTCATCTGCAATTCGCCGCGAAAGCGCTCGAGCCGGCCCGAGACCACGCGGCTGGCCCCTTCGGGCAGCACGCGCAGCAGGTAATCGGGGCGGGCGTGGAAGAACACCAGCGTGATCTCGCCGCTTTCGTTGTGGCACATCACACGGTAGGGCAGGCGCCGGTTGGCTGCCGGCAGGTGGGAACCTACCTCGATGGTGAGGGTGGCCACGACACCATCGGGGGCGCTGTCGAGCGGCGGTGAGAAACGCCGGTCCAGCAGGCCGCTGGGCAGGTGCCAAAGCAGATCGAGCGGTCGTTCCAGATCCAGGCGGGCGGCGGCCTTGGCAATGCGCGGCCCGACGCCGGCCAGGGCGGTCAGGGGACGGAACAGCGGAAACAGGATCTCCGGTCGCATGATCAGCCGGTCACGACGGGGCGTGGGCGAAAAACCATTTTATCCCATCGACAGGGCACCGCCAATGGCTATACCGTCGCCTTCCTCCCGGTTCCCCCCCCTCCCACCGATTCAGCGCCCCCGATCCCGGCATGAGCGACAGCGATCCCAGCCCCCATATCGAGACTCTGCGCAAGCGCTTGCGCTATCAGAGCTGGCACCGCGGCCGGCGCGAAACCGACCTCATGCTGGGCCGTTTCGCGGATCGCCACCTGGCCCATTTCGATGCCGCGCAGCTCCAGCGCTACGCCGCCCTGCTGGAACTCGACGACGCCGATCTATTCGACTGGGTGAGCCGCAAGAAGGAGCTGCCGGAGAATCTGAAAAGCGACGTCATGATGTTGCTGTTGAACTTTAAATTTCACGAAATAACGCCTTGATATTAAAAGAAATAAATATCTCTGAATCTGGTCGCTGCACGATCTCCGGCGCCCCCGACGGCCGGGACTGCCAGGTGCTGGCGGAACTGGTCCGGGAGGCTCGCCAGGCTTCCGGCCAGGGTCTGCTCCACATTGCCCGCGATGAGGCCCGCATGGCGGCCTTGGCCGAATCCCTGGCCTTTTTCGCGCCCGAGCTCGAGCTCGTTTCGCTGCCGGCCTGGGACTGCCTGCCCTACGACCGCGTATCGCCCAACGCCGAGGTGGCAAGCCGGCGCATGGACACGCTTTGCCGTCTGGCCGAGGGCGCGGCGCCGGACCTGGTGCTGACCACGGTCAATGCCGCCGGTCAGCGCCTGCCGACCGGCGACACGGTGCGCGCCGCCACCTTCAGTGCCGGTGTCGGCGACGACATCGACAGCCAGGCGCTGCTGGCCTACCTGGCGCGGAACGGCTACGGCCGCACCGGCACGGTGCGCGAGCCGGGCGAGTTTGCCGTGCGCGGCGGCATCATCGATATCTTTCCGCCGGGCCGGGCCGAGCCGCTCAGGCTCGATCTTTTCGGTGACACCCTTGACGGCGTGCGGCTGTTTGATCCCTTGAGCCAGTTGACCAGTGACCGCATCCAGGAGTTTCGTCTGGAGCCGGTCTCCGAGGTGCAGCTCGATACCGCCTCCATCGCCCGCTACCGGGCCGGCTACGGCGCCCGCTTCGGGGCCGCGGTGGGCGAGAATGATCCCCTCTACCAGGCCGTCACGGCGGGCCGGCGCCAGCTCGGCATGGAGCACTGGCTGCCACTCTTTCATGAGCACCTGGAGACGCTCTTCGACTATCTGCCGGGGGCGCCGGTCAGCCTCGACCATTTGGCCGACGAGGCGCGCCTGAGCCGCCTCGAGACCATCGCTGATTACTACCAGGCGCGCCAGGCGGCCCGGGCCGGGGGCGAGGAGGGCGTCGTCTACCGGCCGCTGGAGCCCGAAGCGCTCTATTTGGGTGAGGCCGAGTGGCAGACCCTGCTGGCCGGGCGCCCGGTGTTGACGCTGGCGCCTTTCGACGAGCCCGACGGGCTCCGGGTGTTTACCGCCGGCGGCCGTCGCGGCCGCGATTTCGCCCCCGAGCGCCAGCGCCAGGAGGCCAATCTTTTCGATGCCTTGGCGGCCCATATCGCGGCCCAGCAGGCGGCCGGCCGGCGCGTCATGATGGCCTGCTTCAGCGATGGCTCGCGCCAGCGCCTGGCCGGCCTCTTGGCCGACCACGGCATCGCCGGCGGCCAGGCGGTCGACGACTGGGCCGGCTGCCTGGCCCTGCCGGCTGACGTGCTGGGCCTGGCGGTGCTGGGGCTGGAACACGGTTTCGAGAGTGCCGAGCTTTGCATCATCGGCGAGCAGGACGTGCTCGGCGACCGCCTGGCCAGGCCGCCCAAGCGCAGCCGGCGGGCCGAGAACTTCATCACCGAGGCGGCCAGCCTGACGCCCGGCGACTTTGTCGTCCACGTCGACCACGGCATCGGCCGCTTCGAGGGTCTGAGCGCCGTCGAGGTTTCCGGCGCGCCCCACGATTGCCTGCTGTTGATCTACGAGGGCGGCGACCGCCTGTTCATCCCGGTGGTCAATATCGAGGTTATCTCGCGCTACGGCTCCGAAAGTGCCGAGGTGGCGCTCGATCGCCTGGGCGGCAGCGCCTGGCAGGCGCGAAAAGCACGCGCCAAGAAGCGCATTCGCGACATCGCCGATCAGTTGATCGCCATCGCCGCTGCCCGGCAGCTCCGCCAGGTCGAGGCTATCGAGCCGCCGGCCGGGCTCTACGAGGAATTTTGCGCCCGCTTCCCCTACCACGAGACCGAGGACCAGCGAACCTCTATCGCCGACGTGCTGGCCGATCTCGCCTCGGGCCGGCCGATGGACCGGCTGGTCTGCGGCGACGTCGGCTTCGGCAAGACCGAGGTGGCCCTGAGGGCCGCCTTCATCAGCGTCATGAACGGCCGCCAGGTCGCCATCGTGGCGCCCACCACGCTGCTGGTGCGTCAGCACTACCAGACCATCCGCGAGCGTTTCAAAGGCTGGCCCGTCGAGGTTGGCCGGCTGTCGCGCATGGTCAAGGGAAAGGAAGCTTCGGCAACCCGGGAGGGCCTCGAGGCGGGCCGTATCGAGATCGTCGTCGGAACTCACGCCCTTTTAGGGAAAAACATCAAATTCAAAGACTTGGGCCTGGTCGTGGTGGATGAGGAGCAGCATTTCGGGGTCACCCACAAGGAGCGCCTGAAGGAGCTTCGCTCGAACGTCCACGTGCTGACGCTGAGCGCCACGCCGATCCCGCGGACGCTGCATCTGGCGCTTTCCGGGGTGCGTGAGCTCAGCCTCATCGCCTCGCCCCCGGTCGACCGCCTGGCCATCCGCACCTTCACGCTGCCCTTCGACGCCGTGGTGGTGCGCGAGGCCATCATGCGCGAGCACTACCGCGGCGGCCAGACCTTCTACATCTGCCCGCGCATCTCCGACATCGACGAGGTTCTGGGCTTTCTCAAGCGCCAGATCCCCGAGGTCAGCGTCGCCGTGGCCCATGGCCGCCAGAAGGCCAGCGACCTCGACCGCGTCATGAATGGCTTTTACGAAGGCGCTTTCGATGTCCTGGTGGCCACCAACATCGTCGAATCGGGCCTCGATATCCCCACCGCCAACACCATGATCGTGCATCGCGCTGACATGTTCGGCTTGTCCCAGCTCTACCAGCTGCGCGGCCGCATCGGGCGCTCGAAACTCAGGGCCTATGCCTATCTGACGCTGCCGGCGCGCCGTCTGCCGACGCCGGCGGCGGAGAAACGGCTGGCCGTCATGCAGGCGCTGGACGGTTTGGGTGCCGGCTTCAGCCTGGCCAGCCACGACCTCGACATTCGCGGTGCCGGCAACGTTTTGGGCCAGGAGCAGTCGGGCCACATCCGTGAGGTCGGCTTCGAGCTCTACCAGGAGATGCTGGAAGAGGCGGTGGCGGCGGCGCGCCATGACGGCGGTGACGGCGAGGGCGAAGAGGAGCGCTGGTCGCCGCAGATCAACATCGGCACTTCCGAGCTCATACCCGAGGCTTACGTGGCCGATCTCGATGTCCGGCTGGGGCTTTACCGGCGCCTCTCACGGCTCGAGGAAAGGGCCGAGATCGACGCCTTCGCGGCCGAGTTGATCGACCGTTTCGGCAACCTGCCAGAGGAGGTCGAGCACCTCTTGCGCATCGTTGCCATCAAGCAGCTCTGCCGCGCCGCCGGTGTCGAGAAGCTGGAGGCCGGCCCCCGCGGCGCCACGCTCAACTTCCGCGCCAACGAGTTTGCCAATCCGGCCGGCCTGGTGGCCTTCATCGAAGACCAGGTCGGCACGGTCAAACTGCGGCCCGACCACAAGCTGGTCTACATGCGCTCCTGGCCCGCCGCCGACGAGCGCTTGACCGGGGCCCAGCGCCTGCTGGTGCAACTGGCCGAGATCGCCCAGGAATAGAGCGGGGATCTGCCGGGGAGGGGGCTTTGTCTAGACGGTGGCCGGTTCGCTCGCCGCCGCCTCGGCGTTCTCGCGGGCCATCAGGTCGAAAAGTTGCAGGAAAGTTTCCGGCTCCTGGGCGCCGAACACCACGTAGCGCTGGGCCACGATGAAGCAGGGCACGGCGTTGACCCCCATCTCTCGGGCCGTGGCGTCCTCGCGGGCCACCAGGTCGCGATCGTCACCGCGCTCGAGCAACTCGGCCACCAGCTTGGCATCCATGCCAGCGCTCTCGGCGATGTCGGTGAGCACGGCGTGATCGCCGATGTCGGCGCCGGCCAGGAAGTAGCGGGCGAACAGATCCTCGACCACGGCATCCTGACAGCCGGCCGAACCGGCCCAGCGGATCAGGCGGTGACTGTCGGTGGTGTTGGGGGTGCGCTGGATGGCATCGAAGGCGAAGTCGAGGCCCTCGCCCAGGCCGGCCTGGCGGATGTTTTCGAATACCGCCTGGGCCTGCTCGGGGCCGCCGAATTTGCCTTCCACGTAGTCCTTGCGATCGAGACCGCCCGGGGGCATGTCGGGGTTGAGCTGAAAGGGCCGCCAATTGAGCACGGCCTTGACGTCGAGCCCTGGGGGCAGGCCCGCCAGGGCGCGTTCGAAGCGCCGCTTGCCGATCAGGCACCAGGGACAGACGGTATCGGAGACGACATCGATCTGCAGTTCCATGGTGGGTTCCTGTTGGCTGCTCTAGCGCATGCCTTCGCGGGCGCGGGCGATCAGGCTTTCGGCATCGTCGCCGGCCTCGAAGGCGGTGACACCCAGCGACAGCGCGACAGTGATCGGTTCTTCGGCTGCGGCGATGGCCAATTCGGTAAAGCGCACCACCGCGGCGATGCGCTGGAGCGCAATCTCGGCCACCTGCAAGGGGGTTTCCGGCAGCACCACCACGAAGGAGCCGCCGGCGTACCGCGCCGACAGGTCCTCGGCCCGCAACAGGCCCGAGATCATCGTGCCGATCTGGCGCAGCAGCAAATCGCCGGCCACGTAGCCGAATTCGGCGTTGATGTCGGCAAACAGGTCGATGTCGAAGAAACCCACGGCTAGGTGCTTTTGCCATTCCTCGGCGTCGGCGATCTGGCTGGCCAGGTGCTCGTGCAGGAAACCGTGGCTGTAGAGGCCGGTCAGGCCGTCGCTGGTGACCGGGCGCAGGGACTGCATGAAGACCTTGCGCACGGCGAAGCGGTAGCGCTGCTGGATGATCAGCAATTCCAGCCGGGTCTTGAGATCGTCGGCCAGGATGGGCCGCTGGATTGGTTCGGTGGCGCCGCGCGCCAATTGCATCTCGTCGGCCTCGAAGACGCCCTCGTCGACGATCACCAGAATGGGCAGGTTAAAGAGACGGGAATTGTGGCGCACATCGGAGCAGAAGCCGAAAAAATCCTGGTCCTCGCCCTGGGATGCCACGATCAGGCCGTCGACGCCCTTCTCGGTCAGGGCCGCCATGGTGGCGAAGGGGTCGTCGAGGCGGGCTACCACGCGCTGGCTGCCCAGCGCCTCCTGCAGTTCGTCGAGTTCGGCCGCGTCGCGGCCCAGCAGTACCACGCGGGCGTCCTCGACCTCGACTTCGGGCGATACCGCCTCGATGTCCTTGATGCCGTATTTTTCCACCGTGAAGATGCGCCTGAGCAGTTCCTCGTGCATGGTGTTGATGCGCAACAGGGCCTGGAGACGGGCGAAGAGCTGCTGATCGTGGAAATTGGCCGGCAAATAGTCGGCTACTTTGCTGCGGAAGCTTGCCACCTTTTTTTCGATACCGGCGCTCTCGCCGATCAAGATCACCGGCGCCTGGCGGTTGCGCCAGGTCGTGTGGACAGCATCGGAAAGCGCGCTCCAGGAACTCTCGGCGGGCAGCGTGTTGACGATGACGACGTCGGGGTGGGCCTTGACGACGGCCTCGACGGCATCGGCTTCGTTCTCCACCTGAATGCAGAAATAGTCGTGCTGTTCGAGTTTTGCGGGAAGATCGAAGGGGTGTTCCAGATCGGCATCGTAGACCAGGACCCGGGCCGAATAGCTGGGCATGAAATCACCGTTTCTTGAGCTCGACACGCCTGGTGCCGGCCACCGGCGCTTAGCGATAGTCGGGCGGCTGCCGCCCTGCCTGTCAACCGGCATCTCGGCTTCTCTCGGCCGATTTCCTTGCCGCCTGTTTTGTTCTAAGGTCGGGGCGCCAACAGCAACGGAGATTTGCGGTGACGGAACCTTTTGCCCTCGAGGGCGTAACCGCCCTGGTGACCGGGGCATCCAGCGGCCTGGGCCGGCATTTCGCCCTGACGCTGGCACGCAGCGGCGCCCGCGTGGCGGTGTGCGCGCGGCGCACCGATCGGCTGGCCGCCCTGGTCGAGGAAATCGAGGACTTCGACGGCCGCGCCATGGCCTTTGCCCTCGACGTCACCGATTCAGCCAGCGTTCACGCCACCGTCGATGCCGCTGAGACCGAATTGGGGGCGCTGGGCGTGGTGGTCAACAACGCCGGCGTCGAGGTTACCAAGCCGATCATCGAGATGACCGAGGAGGATTACGACCGGGTGCTCGATACCAACACCAAGGGCGTCTTCATGATGGCCCAGGAGAGCGCCAAGCGCATGATCCAGCACGGCCACGGCGGCTCCATCATCAACGTCGCTTCGGTGGCTTCGTTCCGGCCCATCAAGCAACTTTCGACCTATTGCATCTCGAAAGCCGCGGTGGCCCAGATGACCAAGGTCATGGCCCTCGAGTGGGCCCGCCACGGCATTCGCGTCAACGCCATCGCGCCGGGCTACGTCGAGACAGAGATGAACAGAGAGTTTTTCGCCAGCGAACCCGGCCAGAAGATGATCGCAAGCTTTCCCCGCCGCCGCCTGGGCCGGCCCCAGGACATGGACGGCATGTTGCTGCTGATGGCCTCGGCGGCCGGCGATTTCATGACCGGCAGCGTGGTCCTGGTCGACGACGCCATGAGCCTGGCTCTCTAACCTCGGATTGAAGGCGCAAGGAATCCTCTTACCAGCCGCCGGTGCGCTCCCAGACGGCGACGACCTGGCGGTCGCCCTCGACCACGTGATAGCGCTGGTACATGGCCGCCGTCAGGCAGGCGTGGATGGGCCTTAGGCGCACCCGGGCGCCGATCTCCAGGTCAGGCAGCCGCGGGCCGCGGGCCAGGCCGTGCTCCTGGTGGGTGTCGCTGACGGAAAGGCCTTGGAAGAGCCGGTTATCGAGGTCGAAAACCCAACCAAACCCGGCTTCGGGGTTGAATTCGTCGGCGCCCCGGTCCTTCGAAAGCGCCAGGGCGCCGGCGTCGAGCAGCAGCTGTTCGCTTCCCAGCGGGCCGCCCTGGCCGCGGCGGCCGATCACGCTGGCCAGCACCGTGACGGCGATGTCGGCGCCGCCGCAGCTGCCGATCTCTTGTTGCATGACGTCGCCGAACATATAGACGCCGGGGCGCATCTCGCTGACGCCATCGAGATGCTTGGCAAATACCGCGGTCGGGGTCGAGCCGCCGCTGACCACCGGGCAGGGGAAGCCGGCCGCGGCCAGGCACTCGGCGGCCCAAACCAGGCCGGCGCGTTCCTGCTCGGCCACGCTTTCGATCTCGGCCCGGCCTCGGCAGTGGTAGCTGTGGCCGGCATGGGTCAAGCACCCCGCGCAGGGTCAGGCCCGCGTCCTGCAGGCCGCCGGCCACGGCCAGCAGGCGCTCGGCCTCGCCGACCGGCACGCCGGCCCGGTCGCCGCCGCAGTCGAGCTCGATCAAGACCTCGAAGTGGCTGCCCAGCGACTGGGCCCGGGCGGCCGCGGCCCGGGCCACCCCGGGATCGTCGAGAATCACCGAAATTCGTGCGTTGTCGCCGCTTTTGCCCTGTAATTCGGCGACAAAGTCGAGTTTTGCCGGGACGATGCCGACGCCATAGACGATGTCGGTGATGCCATGGCGGGCAAAATAGCGGGCCTCTTCGAGGGTTGAGACGGTGATGCCGCCGAAATTGCCGGCCACCGCGAGGTGCGCCACCTCGATCGATTTGGCGGTTTTCATGTGCGGCCTGAGCGCCACGCCGTGAGCTTTCAGGCGCGCCGTCATGGCTTCGGTGTTGTGCCGCAGGCAGCCGCGGTCGAGAATCAGCGAGGGTGTCGGGAGATCGTCGAGGGTCATGGGATCCACTTTTTTCTACAGAATCTACAGAATCTACAGAATCTAAGGAATCGCGTTTCCGGGGCGATGATGGCTCCAGGGGCGGGCGGTTTCGATCATCGCGGCCAGTTCCAAGACCTGGCGGTCGGCTTGCCAGGGGCCGACGATCTGCAAGCCCACGGGCAGGCCGGTGGCGGTGAAACCGCAGGGAATGCTGATGGCCGGATGGCCGCTGAGGTTGAAGGGGAAGGTATAAGGATACCAGCCGGCGCGGATGCTGCCCGGCGCCACGGCCTGGCCGGCGATGCTCAGGCCGCCCAGCGGATCCTGGTCCACAGCCAGGGCGGGGGCGCTGAGGGTGGGCGACAAAATAAAGTCGAAATCCGTGAACCGTTCCTGGATATGACGGAAAAATTCGCTACGCCGGTTCTGGGCGGCGACCAGGTCGCTGGCGCTCAGGGCCTGGCCCTGGCGGATGAGATTGACCAACGAGCGGTCCAGGCGGCTCTCCGTTTGTTCGTCTTCTGGCAGGTGGTGGCCCAGGCGGCCGGCAAAGCTGCCCCGCATGAGGGTCAGGTAATCGGCCTCCAGGGCGGCGAAATCCTCTTCGATCTCGCTCACTTGGGCACCCATGGCGGCCAGCATGTCGATGCTTTCGCGGCCGAGCCCGGCGACCTCGGGGTCGAGGGCCGGGCCGGCCTGGGCCAGCCAGGCCAGGCGCAGGCCGGAGGCGCTTTCCAGCCGTGGAATTTCGGGGGCCACGTTAAGGGCGTAGGGATCGCGTCGGTCAGGGCCGCTGATGATATCGAAAGCCAGGCAGGTGTCGGCTACGGAGCGGCACATGGGGCCGATATATGAATTGTTGCCGAAGGCATCGGGGGCGTGGATGTGGGGCACGCGGCCCAGTGTCGGCTTGAGCCCGACGATGCCGCAACAGGCCGCCGGAATACGCACCGAACCGCCGCCGTCGGTGCCCAGCGCCAGTGGCGCGATGCCGGCCGCCACGGCGGCCGCCGAGCCGCCGCTGGAGCCGCCCGAGGTGCGGCTCAAGTCCCAGGGGTTGGCGGTGCGGCCGAACAGCGGCGCATCGGTCAGGGCCTTGTGGCCAAACTCGGGCGTCGTCGTCTTGCCGATGAGGATGGCTCCGGCGGCTTTGAGCCGCGCCACCGGCACGGCGTCCTCGCTGGGTATGAAGTCATCGAACAGGTAGGAGCCCATGGTCGTGCGCACGCCCTCGGTATAGGTGAGGTCCTTGACGGCGAAGGGCAGGCCGTGCAGCGGCCCCAGTTGGGCCCCCTCCATCAGCGCCTGTTCGGCCCGGGCGGCGGCGGCCTGGGCGGTCTCGGCGGTTACCGTGATGAAGGCGTTGAGGCTGGATTGACTTTCCTCGAGGCGCTCCAGTACCGCCGCCATCAGTTCCACGGGCGAGAGTTGCTTGGCGCGGATGGCGGCACAAAGCTCGGTTGCGGAGCGATAATGCAGGTCGTTCATGGCGTTTCCTGAAGTTCCCGGTGGAAGGTGCGTCCGCCGTCGCTGGCCAAGGCGATGCCCAAGGCGGCACCGGTTATCAAGATGCGACGGCCGGCCAATTTCATGTTTCGTTCCGCAATAGGGGCCGCACCGCCTCGGCCACCTCGTCGCAGCGCGCGAACCACACGTTAGGCTGAGCGGAAATGTGTTCGATCAAGGCTTCGAGAACCTTGAGCCGTGAAGGCCGGCCGATGATCTGCGGGTGCATGGCCAGGCTAAAAGCGCCGTTTTCGGCGTAAATCATGTCAAATTCCGCCTTCCAGGCCTGAAAAACGGCCTCGGGTGCCTGCATGGTGCGGCCGGGCAGCGAGATGGCGTACTGAAAGAAAGGCGCGTCGTCGAGCACCCAGGCGAAGGGGAACTCGACCAGATCGGTCTCAATGCCGTTGACGACGTGCAGATAGGGTCGGTCGCAGTCGAAATAATTCGACGAATAGGAAAATCCGAATTCCTGCAGGAGGCCCATGGTAAGGGGACTGAATTCGGCGGCCGGCGAGCGGTAGCCGGCCGGCGGCCGGCCCGTCAGGCGCTCGATGATGTCGCAGCCCTTGGCCATCTCCTCACGTTCCTCGGCCTCAGACAGGTTGACGATCCAGCGGTGCGACCAACTGTGGTGGGCGATCTCGTGGCCGCGTTCGAGGATCTCCTCGGCCAGTGCCTGGCGCTCCTGGATGACCAGGCCGGGGACGAAAAAGGTCGATTTGATGGCATAGCGATCCAAGAGGTCGAGCACCCGGGGGGTGCCCGTTTTCCAGCCATAAGCGCCCTGCGACATGACGATGGGCCGTTCGGCGTTTTGGGCGTCGCGGGCCGTCCACATGGTTTCGGCGTCGAGATCGAAACTGAGCATGACCGGGAAGCCCCGCGGCGGCAGCGGCATGGTTTTCTCCTTTTTGACGCCAGCGAGCATAACGCCGCCGCCGGGGCTGCTGCCAGCCATATCGCCGGGCGCCGTGCCGGGCGATTTGCCTGGCCCGCGAATTGCGCCGATATGGGGGTGGCAATCTCGGTGGAGGAGACAGCGTGAAGATCTACGTCGGCGACAACGACGAGCTCATCATCGGCCTGATGACGGAGCTGTTGCGCGCCACCGGGCACCCAGTGTCCTCGAACACGGTCGGCGAGCTGGCGCCGTCATACGAAATCCAAATCAAGCATTCAATTGAATCATTCAGCGAGCCGCTCCCCTTGCCAACGGATACCGTTGATGAGTGGTTGGGAAGGGCAGCGGATGGCCTGGTTCTATATTGATGTGCTTCTAGGCCGCCTGGCGCTGCTCGCTGCGAACCGCTTCCCAGGCCAGCAGCGCGCGCTTGCGCTCATCGCCCCAGCGATAGCCTTCGATGGCACCGTTTTGCTTGAGTACGCGATGGCAAGGCACCAGCAGGGCCAAGGGATTGTGGGCCACCGCCTGGCCCACGGCCCGGGCCGCCCCGGGGGCGCCGATGGCGCCGGCCAGGCCGCCATAGCTCACGGCCTGCCCGGGCTCGTGGTGCAACAGAGCGCTCCAGACCTTGGTCTGAAAGCGGCTGCCGCGCAGCAGCAGCGCCGGCCCCGCCGCATCGGGCGTGAACAACCGGGCGACCAGGGCAGCCGTCTCGTCTTGATCGGCGACGAAGCCGCCGAGCGGCCATTCCGCCCGGGCCGCGGCCAGGGCCTGGTCGGCGCTGCCGTCGACGAATTCGAAGCCGCAGACGCCGCGCTCGGTGAGCACCACCAGGGCATCGCCAAAGGGCGTCGGCTGCAGGCCGTGGCGGATCGTCAGGTCGGCGCCTTGGCGCTTGTAGTCGCCGGGTGTCATGGCCTCGCTGCCGAGGAAAAGATCATGCAGCCGGCCGGGGCCCGAGAGGCCGGCATCGAGGGCGGCGTGCAGCACGCTCTCGCCCTGGCGCAAAAGCTCCTTGGCGTGGCCCACCGTGAGGTGGGCCAGGAACTGCTTGGGACTGACGCCGGCCCAGCGCACGAAAAGGCGCTGGAAATGATATTTGCTCAGGCCCACGGCGGCCGCCACGCTGGCCAAGTCGGGTTGCTCGAGGCGGTTCTCGGCGATGAAGCGGATGGCGGCGGCGATGCGCCGGTAATCCTCGCTGGGGTTTTCCATGATCGTTCTCCTGGCTCGACCGTGTCCATGGTTTAGCAGCCCCGGCGGCCAGCCGGCGACCCGATTGTTGCGACTTCAATTCCTTCGCGATAAATTAATAAGCTTGCTTATATTATACAAGCTCATAAAATAACCTCATGGAGCCTGAGGATTTCGAACGCAGCTTCGGCTTTCTCGTTGGCGACGTCGGCCGCCTGTTGCGCAAGCGCTTCGATCGCAAGGCTCGCCATCTGGGGCTGACGCGGGCCCAGTGGCGGGTGCTGGCGCAGCTTTTGCGCCGCGACGGGCTGAGCCAAAGCGCGCTGGCCGAATTGCTCGACGTCGAGCCCATAACCCTGACGCGTCATGTCGAGCGACTGGAGCAGGAGGGCTGGATCGAGCGCCGCGGCGATCCCCGCGACCGCCGCTTGAAAAGGGTATATCTGGCGGCCCGCACCGCCCCCGTGGTCGAGGAGATGCTGGCCATCGGCCTGGCCACGCGGGAGGAGGCGCTGGCCGGGCTGGACGAGGCCCAGCGCGAGGCCCTGGTCGATTCGCTGACCGCCATCAAGGCCAACCTGGCGGCCAACGGCAACCGCAGGGCAGAGCATGACTGAAGCGGGCAATCCCTCGCCACTTCCGGTCCGGCGGGGCGCGCCGCTGCGGGCCTTGTTCAAGTTCGTGCTGCTGCTGTTGGGGCCCCTGGCCATCGCCCTCTGGTGGGCGGCTACTTCTACGCCACCTCCGGCCGTTACGTGACCACCGAGAACGCCTACGTCAAGACCGCCGTGATCTTGGTCAGCGCCGAGGTCTCAGGCCGCGTGGCCGCCGTGGCGGTGCGCGAGAACCAACGGATCGAAGCCGGTGCCATGTTGTTCCGCCTGGACGACGAGCCCTTCCGCCTGGCACTCAAGCGGGCCGAGGCGCGGCTGGCCGGCGTTGGCCAGGAGATCGAGGCCTACCGCGCCACCTGGCGGCGCCAGCGGGCCGAATTGCGCCTGGCCCAGGACGACGTGGCCTATCTCGAACGCGAAACCGAGCGCCAACGCCGGCTGCGCGACAAGCGCGTACTCTCGGAAGCCAAGTTCGACGAGGTACGTCACCGCCTGGGCACGGCCCGGCGGCGTATCGCCGCCATCCGCGAAACCATCGCCCTGGCGCTGACCAAGCTGGGCGGTGATCCCCAGCTGCCGGCCAGCCGCCATCCCCACTACCGCCAGGTGCTGGTCGAACGGGACCAGGCCCGCATGGCGCTCGATGACGCCGAGGTGCGGGCGCCGATTGCCGGCATCGTCAGCAATCTTGAGCTGCAGGCCGGCGAATACGTCAAGGCTGGTGCGGCGCTCTTTGGCCTGGTGGCGCCGGCGCCGCTGTGGATCGAGGTCAACCTCAAGGAAACCGAGCTCACCCATGTGCGCCCAGGGCAGCCGGCCCGGGTGCGCTTCGACGCCTACCCGGAGCGGGAATGGCCGGCCCGAGTGGCCAGCCTGGGCGCCGCCACGGGCGCCGAGTTCGCCCTGCTGCCACCGCAGAACGCCACCGGCAACTGGGTCAAGGTGGTGCAGCGCTTGCCGCTGCGTCTGAGCCTGGAAGCCCAGCCCCGCGAGACGCCCTTGCGGGCCGGCATGAGCGTGGAGGTCAGCATCGACACCGGCTTCGAGAGGCCGCTTCCCGATATCGTCAAGTCGGCCCTGGCCTGGGTGCACGGGCGCAAATGAGCTTCAGCGGCGCCGCCGTCACGCCAGTCTCGGCGCCGCGCCGCGCCATGATCACCCTGACCTTGATGCTGGCGACCATCATCTACGCGCTCGACATGACCATCGCCAACGTCGCGCTGCCGCATATGCAGGGCAGCTTCTCGACCACCCAGGATCAGATCTCCTGGGTCATCACCTCATACATCGTGGCCACCGCCATCACCACGTTGGTGGTCGGGCGGCTGGCCGAGCTGATGGGCCGGCGGCGTTTGCAATTGCTGGCGGTGGCCGGCTTTGCCCTCACCTCGGTGCTCTGCGGTCTCACCGAAACCTTGCCCCAGATGGTGGCGGCGCGCATCCTGCAGGGCGTCTTCGGCGCGCCCCTGATCCCGCTCTCGCAAGCTATCCTGCTCGACATCAACCCGCGCCACAAACACGGCTCCGCGATGGCCATCTGGGGCATGGGGGTGATGCTGGGCCCCATTCTCGGCCCCACCCTGGGCGGCTACCTCACCGATCTCTATCATTGGCGCCTGATCTTTCTCATCAACGTGCCGGTCTGTGCCGTGGCGCTGCTCGGGGCCTACGCCTTCGTGCCCGAGGCCGAGGCCACGAGCAAACGCCATTTCGACTGGCTCGGCTTTGCCAGCCTGGCGCTGGTCATCGGCACGCTGCAAACCATGCTCGATCGAGGCGAGCGGCTGGACTGGCTCGAATCCCCCGAGGTGCTGATCGAGCTGGCCATAATTGCCGCCGCGCTCTGGGTCTTTTTCGTGCACAGCGCCAGCACCCGCCACCCCTACATCAGCCCGCTGATCTGGCGTGACAAGAATTTCGCGCTGGGCATCTGCTTCGCCCTGATCATCGGCGTCGTGCTGGTGGCGACGATGATCCTGTTGCCCCCCTTCATGCAGCAGCTCAGGGGCTTTCCCGTGCTCACCGCCGGCCTGGTGCTGTCGCCGCGCGGCCTGGGCACCATGCTGGCCATGGTCGTGGTGGGCCGCCTGGTCGATCGCTTCGATCCGCGGCTTTTGATCGCCAGCGGCTTTCTCATGATCGCCTATTCGGGCTGGGACATGGCGGGCTTCAACCTCGAGGTGGCGGTGGCCGACCTGGTGCGCACCGGCTTTGTCCAGGGCGTCGGGTTGGGCTTCGTCTTCGTGCCGCTCAGTACCATCACCTTCGCCACCCTGGAGCCCCGTTTCCGTACCGAGGCGGCGGGCTTTTTCAGCCTTTGCCGCAACCTCGGGAGTTCCATTGGCGTCTCCATCGTGATCACCGTGCTGACCCGTTCGCTACGCATCAACCAAGCCGAGCTGGCCGAACACCTGACGCCCTTCGCCGCGGCGGCCAGGCTGCCGGGCAGCCCGGCCGCCCTCGAGGGTTTGCCGGCGCTGGCGCTTTGGCAGCACGAAGTGGGGCGCCAAGCCGCCATGATCGCCTACAATAACGACTTCCTGCTGCTGGCCTTCGGGGCGTTGGGTGTGGTGCCGCTATGCTTTCTGTTGCGCCGCCCCCACCCGCTTCCGGCCTGAGGCCGCCAACGATAACGAGAGGTCCATCATGAGCGCCTACCCCAAAGGCCAAATCCAGACCGTCAGCGGCCCCATCGCGCCCCAGGCTTTGGGCCCCACCCTGATGCACGAGCACATCTTTCTCGACATCGTGCCGCCGGAGCTGGCCGCCGAAGAGCGCGACTGGCCGGAACTGACGCTCGATAACCTCTGGGAGATCGCCCACTCGAGCCTCGACTACGCCCCCAAATTCCGCCTCGATGAGCCCGATGTGGCGCGGGCCGAAGTGGCGCGGGTGGGGGCGGTCGGCGGCGCCATGGTCGAGCTCACCAACACCGGCATCAAACCCCAGCCCGAGGCCGTGCGCCTAGTTTCGGAGCAAACCGGGGTGCCCATCGTGATGGGTTCGGGCAACTACGTCGAGGCCTACCAGGACGCAAGCTTCGCCAGCGCCACGGTCGACCAACTGGCGGCCGAGATCATGACCCAGCTTGCTGAGGGCGCCTGGGGCTCGGACGTGCGTTCCGGCATCATCGGCGAGATCGGCTGCCAGTCGCCCTGGACCGAGAACGAACAGCGCGCCATGTGCGCCGCCGTGGTGGCGCAGCGCGAAAGCGGCGCCGCCATCACCGTTCATCCCGGCCGCCACGCCGACCAGCCCATGGAGGTGATGGACCTGATCCGACGCGAGGGCGGCGACGCGGAGCGCACCATCATCTGCCACATCGACCGCACCATCTTCGATAGCGAGCGCCTCTACGCCCTGGCCGATACCGGCTGCGTGCTGGAATTCGACCTCTTCGGCATGGAGCAGACGCATTATCCCCTGGCCGACATCGACCTGCCCAACGATGGCGCCCGGCTGGGCCTGATCCGTGGTCTATTCGACCGCGGCCACCGTGACCAGGTGGTGATCTCGCACGATATCTGTTTTCGCACCCGGCTCAGGCGCTACGGCGGGCACGGCTACGACCACATTTTTCTCAGCGTGCTGCCGCTCATGCTGCGGCGTGGTTTTTCGCAGGCCGACGTCGACACCATCATGATCGAGACGCCGCGCCGCTTGCTGACCTTTCAGTAGGGGCTCTCGCTCAAGATCCTCCGCTCTCCTCGGCCGCCGCCTGGCGCAGGCCGCCGAGCGCGCGGTTCAAAAGCGCGGCATCGCTGCGTCGGTACATAACGTAGGCGGGGCGCGAAAAGGCTGGCGCCGAGAGGCGGTGGAGCCGACCGGCATCGAGTTCGGGGCGCACCAGACGCAGGGGAAAATACCCGGCCCCGCCGCGATCCAGCAGATACTCCAGCGCCACGTTGCCCAGGCCGAAGGAGAGGCCCGGCGGGGCGGCGTCGGGAAAGGCCAGGCCGTGTTGGCCGGCGAATTCCTCGCCCCAGTCGACGAAGACGTAGTCGGCCTCGGCGACGCCGCCGTGCTCGGGCCGGTCGGCCACCAGCACCAGGCTCTCGTCGACCAGCTTTTCCACCACCAATCCCGGTCGGCCCTGCGGGGCATAAAGGATTGCCAGGTCGAGCATGCCGTCGACGAGCTGGTGGATGAGCCAGTCGGAGGGGCCGATCTCGGCCTGCAGCGCCACCTCGGGGGCGCTTTCGCGCATCCAGTCGATCCAGCGCAACAAGAGCCGCTGCCATAGGCTGTATTGCCCGCCCACCGTCAGGATGGTGTGGTACTGGGGCGGCAGCGCAACCTCCTGCCGGGCGCGCCGCCAGACCCGCACCAGCGTGGTGGCGAAGCGGCGGAACTTTTCGCCCGCCGCGGTCAGGGTAATGCCGCCGCGGCCACGCAGGAAAAGCGGCCGCCCCAATTCCCCCTCCAGCGCCTTGATGCGCATGCTGACCGTCGACTGGGTGACGTTGAGGCGCTGAGCGGCGGCGCTGAAGGTGCCGGATTCGCTGATTTCCAGGAAAGTTCGGGCTAGTTCGATATCCATGTTGGGCCTGCGATTCAGTAGTTATATCAAAAATTTTGATAATAACTATATATGATATTTGTTTGAATGATCAATGGCTAGAACCCATATCCACTTCAGGCACTCCTGCCACAAAGACGAAGATCAGTTGAAAAGGGGAACGTCATGTTCAACTGGGTCGGAGCAATGATGCTGGTCCTGGCGCTGGTGGCGCCGGCCGCTGCTCAGACCCTGTGCACCCACGAACGCACGGCGGTTATCGAGCAGCTCAAGTCGCGCTACCAGGAGGCCCCGGTGGCCATGGGCTTGGTGGGTAACGGCAGCGTTCTCGAAGTCCTGGCTTCCAAAACGGGTTCGTGGACCATCTTGGTGACGCAACCCAGCGGCCTGCTCTGCGTGGTCGCTTCGGGCGAAGCCTGGGAGAATTTCCCCGAGACCGCCGCCGACAAGCTGGTCAAGGGCCCCGGCCTCTAGGGTGCAAGCGGCGTAGCCGCCGCCAGATCGACAAAGGGGGAGAAAGAAAACCCCGGGCGAGGGGATCGCCCGGGGTTTGCCGTGTCGTTAAGTGATCCTCAGCCCATTTTGGCCTGCAGGCCGGCATCCAGGGTGTCGAGGAACTGGTTGGTGGTCTGCCAGCCCTGGTCGCCGCCTACCAGGAGCGCCAGGTCCTTGGTCATGGAGCCGCCTTCGATGGCTTCGACGCAGACGCTTTCCAGGGTTTCGGCGAAGCGCCCGAGTTCGGCGTTCTGATCGAGCTTGGCGCGGTGCTTGAGGCCGCGGGTCCAGGCGAAGATCGAGGCCACGGGATTGGTCGAGGTCTCGTTGCCCTTCTGGTGTTCGCGAAAGTGGCGCGTCACCGTACCGTGGGCCGCCTCGGCCTCGACGGTCTTGCCGTCTGGCGTCATCAGCACCGAGCTCATCATGCCCAGCGAGCCGAAACCTTGGGCCACGATATCGCTCTGTACGTCGCCGTCGTAATTCTTGCAGGCCCAGACGATGGCGCCCTGCCACTTCAGCACCTGGGCCACCATGTCGTCGATCAGGCGGTGCTCGTAGCTGATCTTTTGGGCCTTGAACTGGTCCTCGAACTCGGCCTCGAAGACTTCCTGGAAGAGGTCCTTGAAGCGGCCGTCATAGGCCTTGAGGATGGTATTCTTGGTCGAGAGATAGACCGGCCAGCCGCGCTCAAGGCCATAGTTCATGCAGGCCCGGGCGAAGCCGCGGATGGATTCGTCGTGGTTGTACATGCCCATGGCGACGCCGCCCTCGGGAAAGTCGTGGACCACGCGCTCCTCGGCCGGGCCGCCGTCGGCCGGGGTGAAGGTCATGGTCAGCTTGCCCGGCCCCTTGACCACGAAATCGGTGGCCCGGTACTGGTCGCCGAAGGCGTGGCGGCCGATGACGATGGGCTTGGTCCAGCCCGGCACCAGGCGCGGGATGTTCTGGCAGATGATGGGCTCGCGGAAGACCGTGCCGCCTAAGATGTTGCGGATGGTGCCGTTGGGCGAGCGCCACATCTGCTTGAGATCGAACTCCGCGACGCGATCCTCGTCGGGCGTGATGGTGGCGCACTTGACGCCGACGCCGTGCTCCTGGATGGCGTGGGTGGCGTCGATGGTGATCTGGTCGTCGCTGGCATCGCGGGCCTCGACGCTGAGGTCGAAGTATTTCAGCTCGATGTCCAGGTAGGGCAGGATCAGCTTGTTCTTGATGAAATCCCAGATGATACGGGTCATCTCGTCGCCGTCGAGTTCGACGACGGGGTGGTCGACTTTTATCTTGGCCATGATTTTCCTTCTCGGGAACACGCCGGGAGCGCTTGCTCCGACCCCCGCGGGGCACTGGTTACAGGAGGTGCGCGTCGGCTGTCAAGCGCGGCTCGGGGGCCGCTTCCAGGGCCGGCCAAAGCCTCGCCACGCCGGCCACCACGAGGTAGAGATCGGCCACCGCCGGGCGGGCGAAACCCTCCGCCACGACATGGTTCATGAGGCTCTGGAAGGGCTCCCAATAGCCCTCGATGTCGAGCAATACCAGCGGCTTGTCGTGCAGCCGTAGCTGCTTCCAGGTGATGATCTCGATGCTCTCATCGAGGGTGCCGGCGCCGCCCGGCAGCGCCACGAAGGCGTCGGCCAACTCGAACATGCGCTGTTTGCGGGCATGCATGCTGGGCACCACCTCCAGGCGCACGCCGCCGTGGCCCACCTCGAGCTCTTCCAGATGTCCGGGGATGATGCCCGTGACCCGGCCGCCGGCCGCCAGCGCGGCGTCGGCCACCAGGCCCATGAGGCCGATGCCGCCGCCGCCGTAGACCAGCTCGATGCCGCGTTCACCTAATTGTGTTCCCAGCTCGCGGGCCGCTTGCTGGTAAGCTGGCCGGGCCCCCGGGCTGGAGCCGCAATAGACGCAGAGGGAAGTGATGCGCGCCATATGGAAGCCCTTCGTGTTGCTGGCGGTGACAGCCGCGGTACTCGCCGTCGACCGGCCCGCGGCGGCTGGCGAAGTCGACGTGGTCGGCGTCAATGTGGTGAAAAGCCAAGCCGGCGTCTACCGTTTTGAGGTCACGCTCAGCCACGCCGACGAAGGCTGGTCCCATTATGCCGATCGCTGGCAGGTGGTTGACGACCAGGGCCGCGCGCTGGGTACCCGGGTGCTGCTCCATCCCCACGTCAACGAGCAGCCCTTTACCCGCGGCAAACGGATAACGCTGCCCGACGGTGCCGCTCCAGCCACGGTCACGGTGCGTGCGCACGACAAAGTTCATGGCTGGGGTGGGCGGGAGCTGGTGGTGGAACTGCCTGAGTGACATCTACTTTCGGCGGCGCCAGGGCAGGCATTGCACGGCGCCGGGCCGCGTATTAGGGTAACTACCCCGATAGCCGACGGGGACGGCGAGTGCGCACGATCATTCTCATCAGTGCCGTGGTCGCGGTGGTGGCGGCAGCCGTCATCGCCAGGACGGTCTTTTTCAGCGACCACGAAACGGCGGCGCGGCGCCCGGCGTCCGCGCCGGCAGAGCAAGCGGCAACTGCGCCCGCCAGCCCCGCCACGCCAGCGCCGCCGGGCCGCGAAAAAGTGCCGGCGCTCAAGGCGCCGAGCTTCGATGTGGTACGCGTCAACCGGCACGGCAATGCCGTCATCGCCGGCCGCGGCACGCCGGGCTCCGAGGTCACGGTGCGGGCCCAGGACGAGGTGGTGGGCACGGCCAGCGTCGACGACCGCGGCGAATGGGTACTGGTGCCGGAAAAACCGCTCAAGCCGGGCTCGCGCCAGCTCAGCCTCGAGGCGCGCTCCAAGTCGGGTGAAGTCAAGCAATCCGAGAATGTCGTCGTGCTGGCGGTTCCCGAGCCCGAAAAAGCCGTGGCGGCGGGGTCGGAGCCGAAAGCCAAGCCAGGCGCCGAAGCCGGCGCCGACGACGCCAAACCGAGCCAGGTCATCGCCGTGCTGACGCCGCGCCAAGGCGGCGGCCCCAGCCGTGTCCTGCAGGGTGGCGGGCAGGGGGCGGGCGACAAACCGGCGGCCGTGAAGGACTCCCCCGATCCCACGGTCGACACCGTCGATTATGACAAGCAGGGCAAGTTGGTGCTTTCGGGCAAGGGCAAGCCCGGGGCCAAGTTACAGGCCTATATCGACGACAAGCCGGCGGGCCAGGTCGAGGCCGACAAGAGTGGTACCTGGACGCTCAAGCCCGAAGCCCGTGTGGCCGCCGGGCGTCACCGCCTGCGCGTCGAGCGCGTCGGGCCCGGCGGCATCGTGCTGGGCCGCGTGGTGGTGCCCTTCCGCCGCAGCGCACCGGGCGAGTTGCGCCTGGCGGCCGGCGAAGTCCGCGTCACGGTGCAGCCCGGCAACAGTCTCTGGCGCATCGCCCGAGCCACCTATGGCGACGGCGTTCTCTACACTCTGATTTTCAATGCCAACGTGCGCCAGATCGGCGATCCCCACCTGATCTTTCCGGGCCAGGTCTTGACGGTGCCGCGGCCGACGACGAACTAACCCGGAATTCCTGTCATCCCTGTCGTCCCTGTCGCCGCCTCCTGGACAAGGAAATGGGCCGCAGGTTCGAACATGTTGGGATTTGGCGACCATCGCACCTATCTAAAGGAATCACGTTGGGCGCTATCTATCCTTAGCTGATTTGCACCATGACAACTCTCAGCAGTAATGCCCAGGCGCCCCAGGCGCAGTCAGAGGCCAGCCGGCCCGAGCGGCGCGGCCACTTTGGGACGCTGCGGTCGCTGCTGCCCTATCTCTGGCCCGCCGGCCGCCCGGGGCTCAGGCTGCGGGTGGTGGTGGCGCTTTGCCTGCTGGCGGCGGCCAAATTCGCCAACGTCTACGTGCCGTTCCTCTATAAGGCGGCGGTCGATGCCTTGTCGCTGGAGAACCTTGCCCTGATCGTTGTGCCGGTGGGCGCCATCGTCGCTTACGGCTTGGCCCGGGTATTGGCCCAGGCCTTTGGCGAGTTGCGCGACGCCGTGTTCATCAAGGTGGGGCAGCACGCCATCCGCTCGGTGGCGCTGCGGACTTTCGAGCAATTGCACAGGCTGGCGCTGCGCTTTCACCTGGAGCGCCAGACCGGCGGCCTCAGCCGCGCCATCGAACGTGGCACCAAGGGCATCCAGTTTCTGCTCACCTTTTCGCTCTTCAACATCTTGCCGACGCTATTTGAGATCCTGCTGGTGGTGGGCATCCTGCTTTACAACTACACACCCTGGTTCGGCCTGCTGACGCTTGGCACCATCTCGGGCTACATCGCCTTCACGCTGGCCATCACCGAATGGCGCACCAAGTTCCGGCGCCAGATGAACGACATGGACAGCGAGGCCAACACCAAGGCCATCGACAGTCTGCTCAACTACGAGACCGTCAAGTACTTCGGCAACGAGAGCCACGAGGCGCGGCGTTACGATGCCTCGCTGGCGCGCTACGAACAGGCCGCCATCCGCAGCCAGACCACGCTTTCCTATCTCAATATCGGCCAGGGAATGATCGTCTCGGCCGGCCTCATCGCGGTGATGCTGCTGGCCGCGGAGCAGGTCAAGGAAGGCATCATGACGCTGGGCGACTTCGTGCTGATCAACACTTTCCTGATCCAGCTTTATCTGCCGCTCAACTTCCTCGGCTTCGTCTACCGCGAGATCAAGCAGTCCCTGGTCGACATGGAGGAGATGTTCAAGCTCAACCGGGTCAACGCCGAGATCAACGACCGGCCCGGCGCCAAGGCCCTGAAGGCGGGCGGCGGCGAGGTCGAGTTCGAGAACGTCGACTTTTCCTACGAGGCCCAGCGCGGCATCCTGCGGGACGTTTCGTTCCGCGTGCCGGCCGGCCAGACGGTGGCCATCGTCGGACCCTCGGGCGCCGGCAAGTCGACCATCTCGCGCATTCTCTTTCGCTTCTACGACGTAAGCTCCGGCAGCGTGCGCATCGACGGCCAGGACATCCGCGAGGTGACGCAGGCCAGCCTGCGTGATGCCATCGGTATCGTGCCGCAGGACACCGTGCTCTTTAACGACAGCATCGAATACAACATCCGCTACGGCAATCCCGGGGCCAGCGACGCAGAAGTCGTCGAGGCCGCCCGCCTGGCCGCCATCCACGACTTCATCGAGGGCCTGCCCGAGGGTTACCGCACCCCGGTCGGCGAGCGCGGCCTCAAGCTTTCGGGCGGCGAAAAGCAGCGCGTGGCGATCGCCCGCACCATCCTCAAGGGGCCCCGGATATTGCTTTTCGACGAGGCCACCTCGGCGCTGGATTCGCACACCGAGCGTGAGATCCAGGCGGCGCTGCGAGAGGTTTCGGCCGACCGCACCACACTGGTCATCGCCCATCGTTTGTCGACCGTCGTCGAGGCGCACGAGATCCTGGTGCTCGACCAGGGCCGCATCGTCGAACGTGGCCGCCATAGCGATTTGCTGGCGCTGGAAGGTCATTACGCCGCCATGTGGGCGCGCCAACAGGAGGCCGCGGTCTACCAGGAACGTCTGGCGGCGGCCTTGGGATAGGCTTGATTCTCGCCCTTACCTTGCTCGCAGGGGGGCGCTAAACTTCGCGCCGACCAACTATTGCCGCCAGGAGCGCCCCTTGTCCGTTTTCGATTCGATCCTGATTCCCATCCACCGCGAGGGCCATCGCTTCGTCGCGCTCTTTGCCCTGGCCAGCGCGCTCTTGTTCCTGCTGGCCGAGCCGCTGGGTTGGATCGGCGCGGTGCTGACGCTGGGCTGTGCCTATTTCTTCCGCGACCCGGCCCGCGTGACGCCGCAGCGCGAAGGCCTGATCATCAGCCCGGCCGACGGCCTGGTGCAGTCCATCGAACGGGCGCTGCCGCCGCCGGGCCTGGGCATGGGGGATGATCCGCGTCTGCGCATCAGCATTTTCATGAACGTCTTCGACGTGCACGTGAACCGGGCGCCGGCAGCGGGCAAGGTGACGGCGCTGGTTTACACCTCAGGTGCCTTCTTCAATGCCTCGCTGGACAAGGCCAGCGAACAAAACGAGCGCCAAGCGGTACGCCTGACCACCAGCGGCGGCAAGGATATCGCCTTCGTGCAGATCGCCGGTCTGGTGGCGCGGCGCATTGTTTGCGAACTGGCCGAGGGGCAGACGCTGAAGGCCGGCGAGCGCTTCGGCATGATCCGCTTTGGCAGCCGCCTCGACGTCTACCTCGACGAGGGCATGAACTCGCTGGTGCTGGCCGGGCAGCGCGCCGTGGCCGGCGAGACGGTGCTGGCCGATCAGCGTTCCAAGGAGGCGCCGCGCAAAGGGGAGGTGCAGTAGCCATGGTGCTGCGCTCTAGGACCCAAAGGCTGCGCTCGCTGCCGGTCAACAGCCTGATTCCCAACATCCTGACCATCCTGGCGCTGTGCGCCGGGCTGACGGCGATGCGCTTCGCGCTGGCCGAGAAATGGGAACTGGCGGTGGTCGCCATCATCGTCGCCGGCATTCTCGACGGCCTCGACGGGCGCCTGGCGCGGCTCTTGAAGGGCACCTCGAAGTTCGGTGCAGAGCTCGATTCGCTTTCGGACTTCGTCTCCTTCGGAGTGGCGCCGGGCTTCGTGCTCTACCGCTGGAACCTGGCCGAGCTGGGCGGTGTGGGCTGGATCGTGGTGCTGGCCTTCGCGGTTTGCATGGCGCTCAGGCTGGCGCGTTTCAACACGGCGCTCGACGATCCCAACAAGCCCCCGTGGGCGGCCAACTTTTTCACCGGCATACCGGCCCCGGCGGCCGGCGGACTGGCGCTGTTGCCGCTGGCGCTGAGCTTCCAGTACGGCGGCGTCTTCTTCCGCATGCCGGTGGTGGCCGCCGTCTTCACCATTTTTCTCTCGTTCATGATGGTCAGCCAGATTCCCACCTATTCCTTCAAGAAGCTCAGGGTGCGGCGCGAATACGTGCTGCCGGTGCTGCTGGTGGTGGGCCTGGCGGCAGCGGTGCTGGTCAGCTATCCCTGGCTGACGCTAACGGTGCTGGCGCTGGTCTATCTCGCCTCCATTCCCTTGAGCGTGCGTAGCTTCCGCCGCCAGGTGGCGGCGGCCGAGGGCGGCGAGGGGGAGGCAGCCGACAAAGCCGACAAGGCGGAAAAGGCCGACAAGAAAACCTAACCCGCCGCTTGCGCCCCCGCGATGGCCCGAGCGGCGCGCCGTGCGCGGCGGTCCTCGAGCCGTTTCGAGGTGTTGGCGCCGATCACCAACAGACATGGCGTCACCACCAGCGTCAGCACGGTGGCGAAGGAGAGGCCGGCGACCACGGCGGTGGCCAATTGCACCCACCACTGGGTCGACGGCGCGCCCATCGAGATCTCGCGCGAAAACATGTCGATATTGACTTGCAGCACCATGGGCATCAGGCCGAGCACCGTGGTAACGGCCGTCAGCATCACCGGCCTGAGGCGCTGGGCGCCGGTTCGCACCACCGCTTCGAGGGCCGGCATGCCCGATTTCTTGAGCCGGTCGTAGGTGTCGATCAGCACGATGTTGTTGTTGACCACGATGCCGGCCAGGGTGATGACGCCGACGCCGGTCATGACGATGCCGAAGGGCTGGCCGGTGACGATCAGGCCGAGCATGACGCCGATGGTCGACATGATCACGGCGGTGAGAATGAGGAAGGCGTGGTAGAAGCTGTTGAACTGGGTGACCAGGATGATGGCCATGACGAAAAGGGCCACGCCGAAGGCCTTCTTGAGGAAGGCTTCGGCCTTTTTCTGCTCCTCGTCCTCGCCCTTGAAGGCGATCTCGACGCGGGGATCGAGCTCTTGGCCGGCCAGCCAGGCGCGCACCTCGCGCATCTTGTTGTCGGGCAGCACGCCCTCGGCGACGCCGGCCTTGATGGTCATGATGCGGCGCCCGTCGGTGCGCTTGACGGTGCCGGTCTTGGCCTTGGGCGAGCGCGTGACGAAATTGGAGATCGGCACCAGGCCGTCGGGGGTGCGGATGCGCAACTGGTCGAGCTGGTTGATGTTGCGCTCGTCCAGGGGGTAGCGCACCCGGATTTCGACCTCTTCGTCGGAATCGTCGGGCCGGTATTCGTCGACCTTGATGCCGTTGGTCACCAGCTTGACCATGTTGCCCACCGTGGCGATGTCGGCCGAGAAGCGGCCGGCCTGGGCGCGGTCGACCTCGAGTTGCCACTCGACGCCGGGCACGGCGCGGCTGTCCTCGATGTCGATCAGGCCCTCGATCCGGCGCACGCCGGCCAGCACCTCGACCAGCACCGGCTCGATGGCCTCGGGGTAGCGCGAGCTCAGATGAAGCTGGATCGGCTTGCCGGTGGGCGGCCCCACCACGGGTTTGCGGACCTCGACGCCGATGCCGGCCAGGCCCTTGGTGCGCCGGCGAATCTCGTCCATGATCTGGGCCGCCGGCTGGCGGGTGTCCCAGTCCTCGAGCTCGAGCTGGATGGTGCCGATGACGTCCTCGGCCATGTTCGATCCCTGGCTCGACGTGCCGACCCGGGCGTAGGCGGTTTCGATACCCGGCACCTGAAGCACCTCGGCCTCGACCTCGCGCACCAGGGCGTCGCGTTCATCGATCGACATGTTGCCCCGGGCGTGGATCATGATGACGGCTTGATTGGGCTCGACGTCGGGGAAGAACTCGATGCCGTTGCCCCGGTTGGCATAGTAGGCCTGCGTTCCGACCAGTAGCGCCACGGCCAGCGCCACCACCTTCAGGGGATGGCGCAGCAGCACCTGCAGCGTGCGCACGTAGGTTCCCGTCAACCCCGGCACCTGGTCCAGCGAGCCGCTCTCCGAGCCCGCCAGCGCCGCCCTGATCTCGGGGTTGGCGCTGCCCGGCTTGCCCACGTAGGCGCCCAGCGTCGGCACGAAGACCAGCGCCATGAGCAGCGAGCCCGAGAGCGTGGCCATCAGGGTGATGGGCAGAAAAAGCATGAACTCGCCGACCACGCCGGGCCAAAAGAGGAGCGGCATGAAGGCCGCCAGCGTGGTCGCCGTCGAGGCCGTGATGGGCCAGGCCATACGCTTGGCGGCGAGCGCGTAGGCGTCGCGCCTGTGCACCCCTTCGGCCATCTTGCGGTCGGCGAATTCGGTCACCACGATGGCGCCGTCGACCAGCATGCCGACGGCCAGGATGAGGCTGAAGAGCACCACCATGTTCATGGTCAGGCCCAGCATCGACAACACCAAAATGCCGAACAGGAACGAGGACGGAATGGCCAGGCCGACCAGGCCGGCGCTCCTCAGCCCCAGCGCGCCCACCACCACCACCATGACCAGGATGATGGCGCTGATGACGTTGTTCTGCAGCTCGTTCAGCATCATGCGGATCTCGTCCGCCTTGTCCTGGCTGAAAGCGACCTCCACGCCTGGCGGCCAATTGGCGCTTTCCTGGGCCACGATGCGGCGCACGTCGTCGATGGTGACGATGACGTTCTCGCCCAAGCGCTTTTTGATCTCCAGCACCACGGCCGGCTTGCCGTTGAGACGGGCGTAGGTGGTGGCGTCCTTGAAGGTGCGGCGCACCGAGGTGATGTCGGCCAGCGTCACGACGCCGTCGCCATTGACCTTGATGGGCACCTCGAGCACGTCCTTGGCGGTCTGGAAAAGGCCCGGCACCTTGACCGAAAAGCGGCCTTGGCCGGTGTCCAGGGCGCCGGCCGCGACCAGGCGGTTGTTCATGGTCATGGCCCGCACCAGCTCGCCGTGGCTGATGTTGTAGCTCTCCATGCGCAGGGGATCGACGATGACCTCGAGCACCTCGTCGCGGTCGCCGGCGATCTCGGCCTCGAGCACGCCCGGCAGGCCTTCCAGCTCGTCGCGCAGGTCGCGGGCCAGCTTGAACATGGTGCGTTCCGGCACCTCGCCCGAAAGCGTCACGATGAGCACCGGAAAGAGCCCGACGTTGACCTCGTTGACGGTCGGCTCCTCGGTATCGCCAGGCAGCTCGTTCTTGGCGATGTCGACCTTTTCGCTGACGTCGTTGAAGGCCTGGTCGGCGTCGAAACCGGCCTCGAATTCGAGCAGCACCGAAGCGTGTCCCTCGGCCGCCGTCGAGCGCATCTCCTTGACGCCCTCGATGGCGCGCAGCTCTTTCTCCATGGGCCGTACCAGCAGGCGCTCGGCGTCCTCGGGCGATATGCCTTCGTGGCTCATGGAGACGTAGATGATGGGAATGTCGATATCGGGATCGGATTCCTTGGGAATGTTGACGTAGGCGACGACGCCGCTGACCAGGATCAGCACCAGCGTCAGCAGCACCGTGCGCGAGCGGTCGAGGGCGGCGTTGATGATGGTGTTCATGAGTTCGAGCCGGCCTCGTCCACCGCTGTCACGCGCTCGCCCGGGCGCACGAATTCCTGACCCACGGTGATGGCCCGGACGCTCTCGGGCAGGCCGGCCAGCCAGACGCCCATGGCGCCGGCGCTGAAGATGCGCACCGGGTGAAACTCGACGACGCCCTCGGAATTGACCGTCTTGAGACCGATGACGCCGCCATCATCGAGCGTCAAAAGGGCCGGCGAGACGAAATGGGCGGACAGGGTTTCGACGGCGATGCGCAACTCGGCTGTGAGGCCGTCGCGCAACAGGCGCTTGGCGTTGGGCACACGCAACTCGACGCGGAAGGTGCGGGTCAGGGGATCGGCCTTGGTGGCGATGAAACGCAGCTTGCCGCTCATCTCCTGGCCGCCCGGCAGCCGCGCCGTGCCCGGCATACCGCGGCGCAGGTAGCTGACCTCGCGCTCCGATACCTGGCCCACCACCAGGTAGGGATCCTGGTCGACGATGGTGGCGACCACCGAGCCCACCTTTAGGAAGTCACCAAGTTCCACCGGGCGGCGCTCGACGATGCCGGCGAAGGGCGCGCGGATCTCGGTGTGGTCGATATTGACCTCGATGCGGGCAACGTAAGCCGAGGCCGCCTCCAGATTGGCCGTCGCCGCCGCCAGTTGGGTTTCGGCGCGGAAGCCTTTTTTCCTGAGTTTGGCCGCCGCGTCGTATTCCATCTGGCGCTGGCTGACCAGGGCCTTGGCCTCGATCAGCTTTTCCTGGCGATCCTCCATGGCCAGGTGAACGATGGTGTCGCCGCGCCGCACCTTTTGGCCCTTGACGGCGATGATCTTGCTGATGCGGCCGGGGATCTCGGCCTTCAGGTCGACGCTGCGGATGGCCTCGGTGCGGCCGCGCAGCACGATGTCACGGCTGCGTTGCTCGGCCCTCAGCGTGCGCACCCGCACGTGCGTCGGCTCGGCCGCCGCGGTCTGCGTCTCCGTCGCCCCCGCCGTCGTCGGCGCGGTGGCCGGAGCCGGCCCCTCCTTGGCGCCATTCATCTGTCCCGAAATCACCCAGCCGGCGGCAACCAGAGCGATGGCCAGGGCCAGCAGATAGGAGCGGTTCATGCTCGGTTTCTCCTGCGAAGGAAGCGGCGCGGGGTCATTCGGCGACCTCGGCCTGGGCGCGCAACGATTCACCGACGATGCGGTGGCGGTTTTCCTCGAGATAACGCAGCGCCGCAGCGTAGACGGCGCAGCCGAAGCCGCGCACGAAGTCGGCGCTGGCGGAATCGTTTTCGCGGCTGCAGCAAAGCTCGTCGAGCGAGCTGCGATAGTCCTCGATGCGGTGGCCGACAAGTTCGTCGACGTGGGCCGCCGGCAGCAGTTCGGCAAACAGCATGGTGACCAGGAAATCCGAGCGGATGCGATCCCGGCTAGGCGGCTCGTGCAACTGCTGCACCAGTTCGAGCCGGCCGCCAGGCGTGATGTGGTAGACCTTCTTGTCGGGCCTGCCCCGTTGCGTCAGTTCGGTGCACTCGACCAGGCTCTCTTCGGTCAATTTGCCCAGCGCCGGGTAGATCGAGCCGAAGCTGGCGTCATAGAAATGGCGGAACGGTCCCTCGAGCTGCTTCTTGATCTCGTAGCCCGAGGCGTCGCCGAAGGAGAGGATTCCGAGGCAAAGCGTCTTGATGTTCATGGCACCCGGTAATTTCCCTAAGTACAAAACGACATATATCGAATTGCTATATAGGGGTTGCCGGCGTCAGTGCAAGGTTAAATTCGTTGCCTAAAGCGGCGCCAGGGCGCAGGCCAGGCGGATGTGGACCTGGAGGTGGTAGGCGCCTTCCTTGAGATAGGGCGCGAAAGCGGCCACCACGGCTGTCTCGATGGCCTGGCGTTCGTCCGCCGACAGGCTCTCGAGCTTGGCGCCGAAGGCCATTTCCAGGTTGGGCCGCCAGAAGGGCTTGGAGGGATCGAGGCGGGGCGAGAAGCGCAGCTCGCGCTCCTCGATCCGGTCGAGGCCGGCGGCCGCCATCAGCGGCGCCACGCTGCCCTCGTCGGCGAAGCGGAATTGGGCGCTGTCGGGGCCGCTGTCGTCCTCGCCCAAAAGCTCCGGCACCACCGTTTTCATGACGTCGTGGAGGGTGTTTTCGTGTCGCTGCCCCCAGACCATGAAGGCCAGCCGGCTGCCCGGGCGCAATACCCGCCGGGCCTCGCTTAGCGCCTTGATAGGCTCGTCGATGAACATCAGGCCGAAGCGGCAGGTCAAGGCGTCGAAGGTGTTGTCCGGGAAGGGCAGGGCCTGCATGTCGGCGACTTCGAAGGAAATATTCGCAAGCCCTGCCTTTTGTGCCCGACGGGCGGCGCCGGCGAACATCTCGGATGAGAGGTCGGTGGCCGTGACGTGGCCCTCGGGGCCGACCAAGGTGGCGGCGCTGAGCGCCGGCTCGCCGACACCGCAGGCTAGGTCGAGAACCTGCCGACCGGGGCCGACGCCGGCCGCTTCGAGCAGCGGCTGGTTGAAACGATGTGACTGGCGGGCCAGCGTCTCGGCCCACTTTTCCCAATATTCGGCCTTGTCGTCGTAGGCGGCTGCGGTCATAGCCCGTATCGGCTCCAGGTTTTGCCGCCGTCACGGCTCTCGAAGATCTTCATGTACTGGCTGACGACGAAAAGGTGCTTGGCATTCCGGGGATCGACGACCAGGCGCATGAGCATGCCGTCGAAGGCCTTGGCCGCCACCAGCCGGCGCCAGGCACCGGCGCCCTGGCGCACCACCAGGCCCTGCTTGCGGATATAGCTGAAAACCCGACCCTCGAGCGTGGTGGTAATCAGGGTGGCGACGATTTTTTTCTTGCTGTCTCCGCCATAGGCCGGCGTCCAGGCTTTGCCGCCGTCGCTACTGCCCAGCAAACCTCGCGGCGAAGCTATGTAAAGCACGGCTTCGTCGCCGGCTGCCAGAGCCATACCCAGCACGCTCTTGGGCGCCGGGCCGACCACGGCCCAGGTCGCACCGCCATCACGGCTGACCTGCAGGTTCAGGCTCAGGCCATAGAGCAGGCGCGGGTCGCTGGGGCTGACGGCCATGCGGCGAAAGGCCACCGGGCCAGCCGCGCCGTCGGCGATTTTGCGCCAACTCGCACCGGCGTCGTCGGAACGCTGGATGCCGAGCTTTTCTTTGCCGCGGTAAACCTTGCCGCTGGCGAACAGGCGCCGGTTGCCGGTCGCCGCGGCAAAGCCCGTGAATTCGCGCCCGCCGGCCGACAGCAGTGTCGCCAGGCCGTCCGGCGCCAGCCGGTAAAACCCCCTTTGGGTGGCCAGCAAAAGATGATCGGCCGCCGCCGGGTCGACGGCCAGGCCGTGGATATGGGTAATCCGGGTGAGGCGCTTGCTGTCGGCGGCGCCCTCCGCGGTCGCAGTCGCCACCAGCGCCACCGCCAGCAGCGCCAGGAGGAAGGGTCGTATCCTCGTGTTCATGGTCAATCTCCTGCCACCAGGCCCTCGCGGCGCGGATCGGCGGCACCGGCCAGGCCGTTGGGTGAAAGCGAAATGGCGTGCAGGCCGCTGTTCAGACCGCGCAGGCGAACCTTGTGGCCCAGTTTCTCGAGCCCGGCCACCAGGCCGACCAGGGCCGTGCTTTGCTCGAGATCGGTGCCGCCGTTGCGGTTGACGTGGTGGGGCAGGCTGACGGCGGTCTGCACGTCGAGGCCCCAGTCGAGCACGGCGATCAGGGTTTTCGCCACGTAGCCGATGATGCGGCTGCCGCCCGGCGAGCCCAGCGCCAGGACCAATCGCCGCCCCTCGAAGACCAGGGTCGGCGACATCGAGGAGCGCGGCCGCTTGCCGGGCTCGACCCGGTTGGCCACCGGCCGGCCGTCGCGCTGGGGACGGAAGGAAAAATCAGTAAGCTGATTGTTGAGCAGGAAACCTCGCACCAGCAGCCGCGAGCCGAAGGCGTTCTCGATGCTCGAGGTCATGGCCACGGCGTTGCCCCGCTCGTCGACGATGCTGAAGTGGCTGGTCGAGGGCTGGCTTGGCGATGGCGCGGGGGCGAAATTTCGGCCCTGGCGGCCTGGCGGCTCACCCGCCGTGGCCTGGCCCAGGCTGCTTCCTGGGTCGATCAATGCCGCCCGCCCGGCCAGATAGTCGGGCCTGAGCAGCCCGGCCGTCGGCACGGCCACGAAATCGGCATCGGCCAGGTAGCGCGCCCGGTCGGCGTAGGCCAGTCGGCTGGCTTCCGAGATCAGGTGCACGGCTTGCAGCGAGCCAGGCGCCAGCTCGGCGAGGTCGAACGACCTCAGGATTCCCAGAATCTGCAGCGTCGTGATGCCGCCCGAGGTCGGCGGCGGCATGCCGCAGACGCGAAATTTCCGGTAGGGCGCGCAGACCGGCTGGCGGACGATGGCGCGATAGCCGGACAGGTCGGCCAGCGTGAGCCCGCCCGGGTTGGCCGCGCCCGCCACCGCCGCCACCATGTCGCGGGCGATGGCGCCCTGGTAGAAGGCCTCGGCGCCGCCTTCGGCGATGGCCTCGAGGGTCTCGGCCAAGGCCGGGTTCTTGAGCCGATGGCCGACCGGCCAGGCCTGGCCTTGGGCGTCGTAGAAGAATCCGCCGGCCGCCGCCTGGCGGGCCAGGAACTTGTCGCGGGCCAGCAGCATGTGCAGGCGCGGCGATAGCGCGAAGCCCTCGCGGGCCAATTGGATGGCCGGCTGGAAGAGCTGGCGCCAGGGCAGGCGGCCATGCCGCCGGTGCGCTGTCTCGAGCAGGCGCAGCACCCCGGGCGCGCCCACCGAACGGCCGCCGACCACGGCTTCGAAGAACTTCATGGGGCTGGCATCGGGGCGCAGGAAGAGGCTTTCCGTGGCGGCGGCGGGTGCCGTTTCGCGGCCGTCGTAGGCCTCGACCCGGTCCCCATCGGCCTGGTAATGCAGCATGAAGGCGCCGCCGCCGATGCCCGAGGATTGCGGTTCGACCACGTTCAGCACCAGTTGCACGGCGACGGCGGCATCGGCGGCACTGCCGCCTTTTCGCAGGATCTCGAGGCCGGCCCGGGCGGCGTGGCTGTTGGCGGCGGCGACCATGCGCTTTTGCGACCGGGCCGCCGAGGGCAGGGCCAGCGCCAGGCAAAGGCCGGCCAAGACAACGGCGCGCCAGGCCGACATGGCCGTCACCCTAGTTGCCGGCTTTCTTGAGCACACCGATGGGTATCAGCGACTGGTTGATGTCGCGGAACATCTCGGTCCACTGATTCATGTTCTCGCAGCCCCCCAGCAGGAGGGCAAAACCCATGAGCACGGCTGCCAGACGGATTTTCATGCCACGACCCTATCAAATCGCGACGCCGCCGCACAACGCAGGCAGTGACCAGGTGGGAAATGCAGGCTAGAATCGGCCCGGGGGTATTGCCGGCCGAATCAAACGATGGCGCGGCCCATTCGAGGACGAAAAGACCATGACGATGAGCCGCAGGGAACGCGTACTCGCCGCCCTCAACCGCCAACAACCCGACCGGGTGCCGCTCGATCTTGGCGGCACCTATGCCTCCACGGTCTATTGGACGGCCTACGAAAAGCTCAAGCGCCACATGAAGCTGGACCACGAGACCGAGCTCGGCATGCGCCGGGCCCGCGTCGCCATTCCCGATGCCTCGATGCTCGACTATTTCGACGTCGATACCCGGCTGCTCTCGCTCAGCCCCTATGAAGGCGGCTACCAGCGCGACATCGACGAGGACAACTTCGTCGATGAATGGGGCGCCGTCTGGGGCAAGTCCGGCGACGGCCCCTACCTCAACGTCGGCGGCCCCTTCCAAAAGCCCGACGTCACGCTGGCGGACGTGGAAAACCACAACTGGCCCGATGCCGACAACCCCGGCCTCTACCGCGGTTTCCGCGAACGCGCCCAGGCGCTGCGCCAGGCCGGCGACCACGCCATCATCCTGAACATCAGATTGGGCGTGGTGCATGAGGCGCAGTTCGTGCGCGGCTATTCGGAATGGCTGGTCGATCTATACCGCCGTCCAGAGATCGCCAGCCGATTGATGGAGCTGGGCAGCGAATACTGTGCTCGCGTCGCCGAAAACGCCCTGGCCGAGGCCGGCGAGTTCATCGATATCGTGTTTTTCGGCGACGACATGTCGACCCAGCAATCGACCGTCTTCAGCCCCGACATCTATCGCCGGATGATCAAGCCTCACCAGGCCATGGTCATCGGCCGGGTGAAAAAGGCCGCCCCCGTGAAAGTCGTGTTCCACTGCTGCGGCGCCATCGCCGATTTGATCGACGACCTGGCCGAGATCGGCGTCGACGCCATCAACCCGGTGCAGGTGGCGGCCAAGGGCATGGACCCTGAACGCCTGAAGCGCGATTTCGGCGACAAGATGGCGTTCTGGGGCGGCGTCGACACCCAGCGCATCATGCCCCAGGGCGACGAAGACGAGGTGCGCGCCGCCACCCGCCACATCATCGATACCCTGGGCACCGGCGGCGGCCTGGTGCTGACGGCCGTCCACAACATCCAGCCCGACGTGCCGCCGGCCAACGTGCTGGCCATGTACGACGAGGCCCGGCGCTACGGCGGAGCGTAGTCAAAGGCGGATTCAAACGCCAAGAAAAGCGCGGACAGCCGCCGCCAGCTCGCCCGGCCCATGGCACAGCGCCGCCGGCCGGGCGGCGGCGAGTTCGTCGCTCTCGGCGAAGCCCCAGCTCGCGGCGATGCAGGGCAGCCCCACATCACGGGCGCCTTCGATGTCGTATTTGCGGTCACCGACCATGACGGAGCGTGAAAGGTCGGGGTCCTGCTCGGCGATGAGCTTGGCCAGGATGTCTTGTTTATGGCTGAGCGTGCCATCAAGGCTGGCCCCATAGAGCTCCACGAAATAGGGCCCGAGACCCTGCTCATTGATGATCGGCCGGGCGTAATCGAGCAGCTTGGAGGTGGCGACGAACATGCGGACGCCTGCTTTTTGTAGCTCCGCCAGGGCCTCCGGGATGCCGTCATAGACCCGGTTTTCGCGATAGCCCACACCGGCGTAACGCTGGCGATAGATAGCAACGCCAGCCTGGATCAGATCTTCGTCGTCGCTTTGCAGCAACTCGCCGAGCACCAGGTGGAGGGGCGGGCCGATGCAGTGATCGAGGGCGGCCTCGTCGGGCAGCGGCCGCTCCAGCTCGGCCAGCGCATGGCGCAGCGAGCGCACGATGCCCTCGCGCGAATCGGTCAGCGTGCCGTCGAGGTCGAAGATGGCGCAGGCGGTCATGCTTGATCCGCCAGCGCCAGGCGCAGCACCACGTCGGGCGGCGTATCCTCGGGCAGCGCAAAAAAGTCGCCGCTGACCGCGACGGCCTCGGCCAGCAGCGCGTGGTACTTGGCACGGGCGATTTCGATGGCCCCGAAGGTGCTCAGGTGTTCGGTCACGAACTGGGTGTCGAGCAGCCGGTAGCCGCCGTGTTTGAGGCGCGCCACCAGGTGGACCAGGGCGATCTTGCTGGCGTCGGCCCCGAGGCTGAACATGCTCTCGCCGAAAAAAGCGGCGCCCACGGCCAGGCCGTAGAGGCCGCCGATCAGCTCTTGGCCCTGCCAGACCTCGAGGCTGTGGGCGAAGCCGCGCCGGTGCAGGCTAGCGTAGAGCCGGATGATTTCGTCGTTGATCCAGGTGGTGCGCCGGCCCGGGGCGGGCTTGGCGCAGTTCTCGATGACAGCGGCGAAATCCCGATCGGCGGTGACCTGCAGACCGTCCTGGCGCAGCTTCCTCCCCAACCGCTTGGGCACGTGAAAGCTGGCCAGCGGGATGATGCCGCGCAGCTCGGGATCGACCCAAAAAAGCGTCGGGTCACGGCGCCCCTCGGCCATGGGAAAGATGCCCCGGGCGTAGGCTTGCAGCAGGATCTCCGGCGTCAGGTGGCTCATCAGGCTGCTCATCGCCGGGGTGGGTCGATGAAGGACTCCAACCAATGGATGTCGTAGCTGCCGTTGACGAAGTCGCCGTTCGTCACCAGCGCCTGGTGCAGCGGGATGGTGGTTTCCAGGCCGCCGATGACGTATTCCTCCAGCGCCCGCCTGAGCCGCATCAGGCATTCGTTGCGCGTCGAGCCGTGGACGATCAGCTTGGAGATCAGCGAATCATAGTGCGGCGGCACGGCGTAGCCTGAGTAAAGCCCCGAATCGACCCGCACGCCCAGGCCGCCGGGCGGGTGATAGTCGCTGATGCGGCCGGGCGCCGGCACGAAGGTCTGCGGGTTTTCGGCGTTGATGCGGCATTCGATGGCATGGCCGGAAAAGCTCACGTCGGACTGGGCGAAGTCGAGCGGCGAGCCGTGGGCGATGCGCAACTGGGCCCGCACGATGTCGATGCCGGTGATCATCTCGGTGATGGGATGCTCGACCTGCAGGCGCGTATTCATCTCGATGAAATAAAAGGCGCCGTCCTCGTAGAGGAATTCGATGGTGCCGGCGTTGAGGTAGCCGAGCTCGCCGACGGCGGCACAGACGGTGGCGCCCAGGCGGTCGCGGGCGTCGGCGTTGAGGGCCGGCGAGGGCGCCTCTTCGAGCACCTTCTGGTGGCGCCGCTGCAACGAGCAGTCGCGCTCGCCCAGATGAACGACGTTGCCGGCGGCGTCGGCCAGCACCTGCATCTCGATGTGGCGCGGGCGCTGCAACAGCTTTTCCAGGTAAAGCGCATCGTCGCCGAAGGAGGCCTTGGCTTCGGCCCGGGCCGTGGCCATGGCCTCGATGAGATCGCCCTCCGCCAAGGCCACCTTCATGCCCCGGCCGCCGCCCCCGGCCGAGGCCTTGACCAGCACCGGATAGCCGATCTCGCGGGCCAGGCGCTGGCCCTCGGCGTCGCTGCCCAGTGCGCCCTCCGAGCCCGGCACCACCGGCACGCCGTGATCGCGCATGGCTTTCTTGGCCGCGATCTTGTCGCCCATCAGGCGAATGTGGTCGGCCGTCGGGCCGATGAAGGTGATGCCATGGGCCGTTACGATCTCGGCGAAATGGGCGTTTTCCGAAAGAAACCCATAGCCCGGGTGGATGGCGTCGGCGTCGGTGATCTCGGCCGCCGAGATGACGGCCGGGATGTTGAGGTAGCTTTGGCTGGCCGCCGGCGGGCCGATGCAGACGGCCTCGTCGGCCAGGCGCACGTGCATGGCGTCGGCGTCGGCGGTGGAATGCACGGCCGCGGTCTTGATGCCCATCTCGCGGCAGGCCCGGTGGATGCGAAGCGCGACCTCTCCGCGGCAGGCGATCAGGACTTTCTCGAACATGATCTATTCGATGATCAACAGGATCTCGCCGTATTCCACCGGCGCGCCGTCGGAAAACAGGATTTGGCGAACCGTGCCGCCGCGCGGCGCCGGAATCGGGTTCATGGTCTTCATGGCCTCGATGATCAGTAGCGTCTGGCCTTCGCTGACGCTGTCGCCGATCTGGACGAAGGGATCGGCACCAGGTTCAGGCGCCACATAAGCGGTGCCAACGACGGGCGAGGTGACGGCTCCGGGATGGCTGGGCGGCTCGGCCGCCGCCGAGTCGTGGCCGAGCGCCATGCTGGGGGTTGGGGCGAAAGCGGCGACGGGGGCCGGTGAACGCCCCACGCGAACCCGAGTCTGGCCCTCGGCCCATTCGATCTCGGTCAGTCCAGTTTCTTCAAGTAAATCGGAAAGTTTCCGTATTAACTCTTTGTTCGGGCTTAATTTTTCAGGCATTGTTTTCCTTCTCAGCCGGCCTCTTCAAGGACCGTGGCCAGGGCCTCGAGAGCCAGGCCATAGCCCGCAATACCGAAACCGGCGATGACCCCGATGGCCGCCGGGCTGACGCGCGAGTGATGGCGGAAGGCCTCGCGGCTGTAGATGTTGGAGACGTGGATCTCGATCACCGGCAGCGCCACGCCTTGCAGCGCATCGGGGATGGCCACCGAGGTGTGGCTGAGGCCGCCGGCGTTGATGACGATGCCGGCGTGGCTCGAACGCGCCTCCTGGATCCAGTCGACGATTTCGCCCTCGTGATTGCTCTGACGGCAGTCTGCTTCCAGCCCCAGGCCGGCGGCCCGCTCAGCCGACAGCTTTTCGACATCGGCGAGCGTCGCCTGGCCGTAGATCTCCGGCTGGCGCGTGCCCAACAGATTAAGGTTGGGTCCGTTGATGACCATAACCTTGGTCGTCATCGCTTCCTGCCCGGCCTCGCCAATTCCCCTGCCGTTTATAGCATGGCCGCTGGATCTTGAAAGCAAGCCTTTGCCTACCAATTGTTCAGGCATAGACTAGGAACTCTCGGGACCTTTTGGGCAAGACAAAACGGGGGTTGGCGTGGCCATCAGCCTTTCCATCAACGGTGAACAGCGGCAATTTGCCGCCGTGCTTTCGATCCAGCAGCTGCTCGACGAATTGGGCCTCGATGCTCGCAAGGTGGCGCTCGAGCGCAATCTCGAGATCGTGCCCAAGTCGGCCTATCAGGGCACCCGGCTGGCCGAGGGCGACCGCATCGAGATCGTCCATTTCATTGGCGGGGGCGCCGCCGGCGGGGCCAGCGACAGCTTCACGGTGGCCGGCCGGAGCTTTTCCTCGCGGCTGCTGGTGGGCACCGGCAAGTACAAGGATTTCGAGGAAACGGCGGCGGCCATCAAGGCCTCGGGAGCCGAGATCGTCACCGTTGCCGTGCGCCGGGTCAACATCACCGACCCGAGCCAGCCCCTGCTGGTCGATTTCGTCGATCCCAAGAAGTACACCTATCTGCCCAACACCGCCGGCTGCTACAGCGCCGAGGAAGCGTTGCGCACGCTGCGCCTGGCCCGCGAGGCCGGTGGCTGGTCGCTGGTCAAGCTCGAGGTGCTGGGCGACCAGAAAACCCTCTATCCCGACATGGTCGAGACCCTGCAGGCCGCCGAGACGTTGATTGCCGAGGGTTTCCAGGTCATGGTCTACTGCACCGACGATCCCCTCATGGCCAAGCGCCTGGAAGACATCGGCTGCGCCGCCATCATGCCGTTGGCGGCGCCCATCGGCTCGGGCTTGGGCATCCAGAACCCCATCAACATCCGCCTCATCGTCGAGCAGTCCAGCGTGCCGGTGCTGGTCGATGCCGGCGTCGGCACGGCCTCGGACGCCACGGTGGCCATGGAACTGGGTTGCGACGGCGTGCTCATGAACACCGCCATCGCCGAGGCCCGGGACCCCATTGTCATGGCCCGGGCCATGAAACTGGCCATCGAAGCGGGAAGGCTCGCTTATCAGGCCGGACGCATGCCGAAAAAGAGCTACGCCGATCCCTCGTCGCCGCTGGCCGGGCTGATCTGAGGCCGGTGTGAGGTTTCGGGGTCGCTGGCTTGGCCGCCGCATCCCGCCCTGGCGACGCCGGGCCTATGTGCTGGCGACGCTGCTGGTGGTCTTGCCCTTGCTGGCCAGTGCCGCCCAGATGATGGCCAGCGGCCGGCCGCATTGGTCCAATGCCAGCCACGCCACGTCAGGCCAGGCGCCCGCTGCCGCGACCACGCCGGAAGCCGTGCTGCAGGTCTATGCCGCCCGCACCTGGGGCCTGCGCGGCGCGCTGGCCAGCCATTCCTGGATCACCAGCAAGCGCCGCGGCGCGGCTCACTACCGGCGCTATGAGGTCATCGGCTGGCGCGCCTTTCGCGGCCGGCCGCCGCTCAGGGTAAAGCGCGGCATCCCCGACGGCGAGTGGTTCTCCAACGTGCCGTTGAAGCTGGTCGACCTGCGCGGGCCCGGTGTCGAGGAACTCATCGACAAGGTCGAGACGGCGGTGCGCGACTATCCCCACGCCGCGGATTACAGCACCTGGCCCGGCCCCAACAGCAACACCTTCACCGCCTACATCGGCCGCCAAGTGCCCGAGCTCGGCCTCGACCTGCCGCCCACCGCCATCGGCAAGGACTACCTGCCCCATGGCGCGGTCTTCGGGCGGCCGCCCAGCGGGCGCGGTTTCCAGGTCTCGCTGTTTGGCGTTGCCGGCATCCTGGTGGGCCTGGAGGAGGGCATCGAAGTCAACCTCTTCGGCCTGGTCGTCGGCCTCGATTTCAATCCCCCGGCGCTTAAGCTTCCGGGCCTCGGGCGGCTGGGCTGGGACTGATTTGGCAATTCAAGTTCGATGCCATCCACCGCACCTCCCCCCCACCCTGGCCCGACCGGGTAGATGGGTAACAGTTTAGACCGCTGACATAGGTAACACTTTTCACCTCCCCCTTGATGGGGGAGGGCAGGGTGGGGTTTTTTTTGTGTCCTATGAATTGCCCTCGCGGGCCAGCTCGATCAAATCCCGCATCTGTTCGAACTTGATGAAGCCCGGCAGCACCTGGTCGCCGACGACGAAGCCGGGCGTGCCGTTGATGCCCAGTTCGCGGGCCAGGACATGGTTGCGCCGGATCAATGCCTCGACATCGGGCGAGGCCATGTCGCGGCGCAGCCGGCTGGTGTCGAAGCCGAGTTCGGCAGCGGTCTCCATGACGCGGCCTTCGTTGAGCGTGCCGCGCACGTTCATCAGGGCGTCGTGGAAGGCCTGGTAGCGTTCCGGTGCCTGGCGTCGCGAGGCGATGGCGGCGCGTGAGGCCAGCACCGATTCCGGACCCAGGATGGGGAACTCCTTGAACACCACGCGCAGCTTGGGATCGGCCTCGATCAGCTTGGCCAGCACCGGATGGAAGCGCTTGCAATAGCCGCAGCGGTAGTCGAAGAACTCGACCAGGGTGACGTCGCCCTCGGGGTTGCCGCCCACTGGGGCCTCGGGATCGCGGAAGATGGCTTCGGCGTTGGCCGCAATCTTGCCCTTGTTGCGTTGGCTTTCGGCGTCGCGCTCGCGGGCCTCGAGGCGTTTGACGGAATCCAAAATGACCTCGGGATGGGCCATCAAATAGTCGTGCACCAATTTTTCGATGGCCGCCTTCTGGGCCTTGTCGAAAATCTCCGCCGCCGGTGCCGCTGGTGCCGTCAACACCAGCGCCGCCGCCAGGGCCAAGCCACCTGCCGAGGTTCTCAACATCAACGCTTCTCCTTTGCCGCCCCTTAGCATACCAGCCTCACGGCGTTCCAAACCTTCACATTAATATTACCGAACCAGGGTTCGGGCCACGGCGGTTTGCCAGCCGGCGTAAAGTGCCTCGCGTTGGGCTTCGGGCATTGCCGGTTCGAACTGGCGCTGGCGCTGCCAGTGTTCGGCGATCACCTCGAGCGAGGGGTAGAAGCCGGTCGCCAGGCCGGCCAGGTAGGCCGCTCCCAAGGCGGTAGTCTCGCTGACCACCGGGCGTTCGACCGGGCGATCGAGAATGTCGGCCAGGAACTGCATCAACCAGTCGTTGGCCACCATGCCGCCGTCGACACGCAGGCTGCCGATCTGGGCGCCGTCGGCAGCCATGGCGTCGAGCAGGTCCCGGGTCTGGTAAGCCACCGCTTCCAGCGCCGCCCGTGCCACCTCGGCAGGACCTGAGTCGCGGCTCAGGCCGATGATGGCGCCGCGGGCCTGGGCCTGCCAGTAGGGGGCGCCGAGGCCGGTGAAGGCAGGCACCAGGTAAACGCCGCCGGTACTTTCGATGCTGGCTGCCAGGGCTTCGCTGTCAGCCGCCGTGGCGATCAGGCCGAGGCCGTCGCGCAGCCATTGCACGGTACTGCCGGCATTGAAGATGGAGCCTTCGAGGGCGTAGCTGACCTTGCCGCCGAGCCGCCAGGCGACGGTGCTGAGTAGGCGGTTTTGCGATGCCACGGCCTGGCTACCGGTATTGAGCACCACGAAACAGCCGGTGCCGTAGGTGCTTTTGATGGCGCCGGGCGCGAAGGCGGCCTGGCCGAAGGTGGCCGCCTGCTGGTCGCCGGCAATCCCAGTGACAGGCACAGAGTGGCCCAGGATATCACTATCAGTCGCGCCGAATTTTGCACTGGAATCAAACACTTGGGGCAAAATTTTCAGAGGAATGTTGAGGTGTTGCAATAATTCCTCGTCCCATTCCTGGCGATGGATGTCGAAGAGCATGGTGCGGGCGGCATTGCTGGCATCGGTGGCATGTTTGCTGCCACCAGTGAGGCGCCAGAGCAGAAAGCAATCGATGGTGCCGAAGGCCAGCTCGCCGCGCTCGGCGGCGGTCCGGATTTCGGCGCTCTGGTCCAGGAGCCAGGCCAGCTTGGTGGCCGAGAAGTAGGGATCGAGCAAAAGCCCGGTGCGCTCCTGTACCAACTGGCCCAGCCCATCACGTTCCAGTTCGGCGCAACGCGCCGCCGTGCGCCGGTCCTGCCAGACGATGGCGTTGTGCACCGGCCGGCCGCTGTGGCGTTCCCACAACAGCGTGGTTTCGCGCTGGTTGGTGATGCCGATGCTGTCGAGGCCGTCGATCCCGAGCTCCGCCACCACCTCGCGGGCGCAGTTGATGGTGTCGTGCCAGATGGCCTTGGGGTCGTGTTCGACCCAGCCGTCGTCGGGATAGATCTGGGCCAGCTCGCGCCCGGCGCTGGCCAGCGGCCGGCCGCCGGCATCGAAGGTCATGGCGCGGCTCGAGGTGGTGCCCTGGTCGAGGGCCAGGACATAGGACGGTGAGGCCATGTCGGGCGCTGTCTCCGCTGTTGCTAGCGTTTTCGCTTGCCGCCCCGGCGGCTCTCTCGGGCCACCTTGATGGCGCTGATGATGTCTTGTGCTCTGAGCCAGCCGGGCGAGTTTTGCGGCAGTTTCTTGGCCGCCCGTTCGGCCTGGAGCAAAGCCTCGACGGCGCGGCCCAGGCGAAAGGCGAATTCGGCGCTGGCCAGGGCCGAGAGGCCGAAGCGGCCCTCGCGGCCATAGGCCACGGCGAGCTGGCGCCAGATGCCGATCAGGTTGCTGTCCTGGCGTGCCGCCGTTTCGAGGTGGCCGATGGCGGCGGCCAGCAGGCTGGCATCCTGGCTGGCTATCTGGGACTGAGCCAGGCCCACCCGCAGCAGCGCCAGTTCGGGCCTGAGCCGCACGGCGGCTTGGTAGGGCACCAGCGATTCCTTGACGCGGCCGTGTTCGTAGAGGATCTGCCCTTTGAGTTCCTGGAAAAAGGCGTCGTCGGGGCGCTCGGCGAGTAGATGTTCGATCTCGACCAAGGCCTTTTGCAGCTGGCTGTCGTTATGATGGGCCGCCGCCCGGGCATAACGCGCGGCTACCGAGCGGTCGCTCGCGGGATAGCGCTTGAAGACCCGGGCCGGGCTCTCGATGAACCCTCTGAGCTTGGCCTGCAGGCGCTGGAAGGCCTCGATTTCCGCCGCCGAGGGCTTGGCATCGCGGTATTTCGAGGTTTCCGCCCGGCGCCGCAGCAGCTCGATGCGCTGGCGGTTGAGGGGGTGGCTCTGGGCGTAGGGGTCCTGACTTTGGCGTGATAGCAGCTCCTGCTCGCCCAGAATATCGAGAAAATCCAGCAGACCCTGCGGCGAGCGGCCGCTTTCGGCCAGCAGCGCCACGGCCGCCTGGTCGGCCGCCGATTCCTGGGTCCGGCTGTACTTCAGGAAGGTGCGACCGGCCATATGCTGGCCGCCGAGCAGAATGGCCGGGGCCGCCTGGGCACCACCCGGGGCGCCGCTGACCATCGCCGCCGCCCCCAACACCATGCCGATGATGGCCGGCACGCTGGCATTCTTCAGCGCCTCCTGGGTGCGGGCCAGGTGGCCGCCGGAAATGTGGCCGGTCTCATGGGCCAGTACGCCGATGAGCTGCTGCGGGCTGCCTGCCGCCAGCAACAGTCCGGTGTTGACGAAGATCTTCTGGCCGCCGGCCACGAAGGCATTGAGACCGCGGTCCTTGACGATGAGGACACGTACCGCGCTGGCGTCGAGACCGGCGGCGGTGAACAGTGGCGCGGCATATGTGCCGATGGTATGTTCCACCTCCGCATCTCGGATCAAGGCAATCCGCCGCGCCTGGGCCGTCGTGGCGGTAACGGCAAGGGCGCAGACCAGGACCCAGATTAACCACAGGTTTCGGGCCTGGCCTTGGCCCAGGAGCCGTATCACCGACGTTACGAGAATTACAGGAATGCGTTCGAGCAAGTCACGGCCTCCGATCGACCCGTGTCAACCTAAGGGCGGTGCCAGGCGCGGTCAACGCGGGGCTCTCAGGAGGTGCCCGTCGTCGGCCCTGGTGCCGACGCTGGTTGCGAGCTTGGGCCTGATGCTGGCGGCCTGCGTCAGCGAGCCGGAAAAACCGACCTCCGTGGAAGTCGGCGAGGTGGTGCAGGGCTTTGCCGGCGGTGTCGCCGCGGACGAGCCGCGCGCCGCCCTGGTGGCCCAGGAAGTGCTGGCCCGCCAAGGCACCGCGGCCGATGCCGCGGTGGCGCTCGGCTTTGCGCTCTCGGTAACTTATCCGGTGGCGGCCGGCCTGGGCGGTGGCGGCATGTGCGTGGTTCATGACGCCGCCACCGACAGCGTCGAAACCTTGGAGTTCCTGCCCCGCATGCCGATTGCCGGCGGCCTCGTGGCGGTGCCCGGTTTGGTACGCGGCTTGGCGGCGCTGCATTCCAGCTTTGGACGTATCGAATGGGGGCGGTTGGTGTCGCCGGCCGAGGCCCTGGCTCGGCGCGGTCATCCGGCGTCCCGGGCCCTGACCCGCCGGCTGGCCGCGGTGCGAGCCAAGATCGATAGCCATCCCGGCCTGGCCTCGCGCTTCGTCGACGCCGGCGGCCAGGCCTTGGAGGAAGGCCGCGACTTCGTGCAGGTCGAGCTTTCGGCGCTGCTGGCCCAGATTCGGGTGCGGGGGCCGGGCGAATTCTACGTCGGCCAGGCCGCCATCACCCTGGTCAACGGTGCTCGCGAAGCCGGCGGTACCTTGACGCTGGCCGATCTCAGGGCCTATCGGCCGTCGTGGCGCAAGAGCGTTAGCGGCCGGCTCGGGGAATTCTACCTCCACGCCACGCCGGCGCCCATGACCGGCGGCATAATTGCCGGCCAGATACTGACCATGGTGTCCGACGACGGCCGCTATGCCAAGACACCTGACGAGCTGCGCCCGCATCTCTTGGCCGAGGCCTCGCAACGCGCCTACATCGACCGCGACGGTGCCGCGGCCCGGCCGCTTTCGGCATTCCGGGCCAATGCCCTGATGTCGAGCTACCGCGCCGACCGTCACACCACGGCCAGCATGCCGGGCCTGTTGCCGGCGTCGCTGGATGCCGGACCCGACGGCACCACCAGCTTCGCCGTGGTCGATCGCGAGGGCTCGGCCGTGGCTTGTGTCCTGACCATGGGCAGCGAGCTGGGTGATGGCGCCGTGGCACGCGGCTCCGGCGTGGTACTGGCGCCGCCGCCGGACGGTGCCGACTTGGCATACCTCGGGCCCTTGCTGGTGCTCGATGATGCCGGCAAGGAGGTCATCCTGGTGGCCACGGCGTCGGGTGGCGTGGGCGGACCGGCGGCGCTGGCCCAGACCGCCCTGGTCGCCGTGGGCGCCCGCGAAAGTCTGTCGGCGGCCATCGATGGCGGCCGCATCAGCCATCCCGGCCGCCCCGACGTGACGCTGATCGAGCCCGACATGATGGCGGCGGCCGAAAGCCTGCGCCAGCGCGGCCACCAACTCCGCGAGCGCGCCAGCCGGGCTCGGATCAACGCCATTCATTGCCCTGGCGGCCTGCAAAGCGCGGGCAGCGCTTGCGTTTTCCGGGCTGACCACCGCGGCTTCGGGTTGGCGCTCGGCGGAGCCTTATGAAGATCTCCCGGCGCGGCAACGAGATTGCTCCCTTCTACGCCATGGAGGTGCTGAAGGCGGCCAACGACCGCCAGGCGGCCGGCGGCGAAGTCTTTCACATGGAGGTTGGAGAGCCCGGCGGTGGGGCCCCCGAGCCGGTCATCGCGGCCGCCCGGGAGGCGCTGGGCACGGCCCATCTGGGCTACACCGAGGCCCTGGGCATACCCGAGCTGCGGGCCCGCATCGTGCGCCACTACGACGAATATTACGGCGTTTCGGTTGATTTCGAGCGTGTCATCGTCACCGCCGGGTCGTCGGGCGCCTTTCCGCTGGCCTTCATGGCGGCTTTCGAGAGCGGTGACCGTGTCGCCCTGGCGGCGCCGGGCTATCCCGCCTACCGCAACATTTTGCTGGCGCTGGATCTCGAACCCGTGTCCATCGCCACCGGCCCCGAAAGCCGCTTCCAGCCGACGCCGGAGCTGCTGGCGGCGGCCGGGCCGCTCGACGGCCTGTTGATCGCCAGTCCGGCCAATCCCACCGGCACCATGCTCGACCGGCCGGCCCTCGAGGCGCTGATCGCCTACTGCCGCCAACACGACATTCGCCTGATTTCGGACGAGGTCTATCACGGCATCACCTACGGCCGGCAGGCTGAAACGCTAGCCGGGCTCTGGGATCAGGCCGTGGTCATCAACAGCTTTTCCAAATATTTCGCCATGACCGGCTGGCGCCTGGGTTGGATGGTGGTGCCGGAGGATCTGGTGCGGCCGCTGGAGCGCTTGTCGCAAAACCTCTATATCTCGCCCCCCGCGCTGTCGCAGCACGCCGCCGTGGTGGCTTTCGACTGCCGCACCGAGCTCGACGACAAAGTCGCCGAATACGCCCGCAATCGGGAGCTATTGCTGGCCGAGCTGCCCCAGGCCGGCTTCGATCGCTTGGCCCCGGCCGACGGCGCTTTCTACATCTTTGCCGACGTAGCCAAGTTGACCAACGACAGTGCCGATTTCTGCCGCCGTATGCTGGAGGAAACCGGCGTTGCCAGCACACCCGGCATCGATTTCGACACCGAGCGCGGCCACGCCTACCTGCGTTTCTCCTTCGCCGGCCCCTTTGCCGACATGGTCGAAGCCACGCGCCGCCTCAAGGCCTGGCTGGGCTAGCGGCGCCACCAACCGGTTTTTTTGGACGTTGGTTCGGCCTCCGCCTCGTCCTCGTTTCCATCCCCGTCCCCGTCCTCGGCCGTGGCCGCCGTCGTGGCCAGGGCTACCACGGGGTCGCTGGTCGGGACCGGAACGTCCAGCGCCGCCAGTTCCGATTGCGCCGCCGCCGTCTGCACCGCCGCCTCGGGCTGCCAAAGCGGCAAGGGCTCCGGCGCCACCACTTCGGGCTCGGCAGCCAACGGTTCGGCCGGAGCCACGGGCTCGAGCTCGGGTTCGGGATCCGCTACGGGCTCGGGCTCGGGATCCGACTCCGGCCCGGCCTCAGCCGTCTCGGTGGCCTCCGGCTCGGCACTCTTGTGCCGCCGTGGCCGCCGTCGGCGGCGCGGCTTCTTGGCCGTTTCCTCGTCCTCGCTATCGCCGGTCTCAGCCTCGGTCGCCGGCTCCGCCGCCGCCGCCACAGCCACAGCCACAGCCACAGCCACAGCTTCCTCGGGCTCTTCCGTGGCGTCAGGCTTCTCCTCGGGCGTTCCTTCAGCCGCCTCGACGCTCTCGTCCTTGCGCCGCCGCCGCCGCCCGCCACGCTTGCCGCGCCGTCGGCGCCGACGGCTGCCGTCGCCGTTGGCCTCGTTCTCGGCCTCGCTTTCGCTTTCGTCGTCGTTAGCGGCTATCGCCTCGTCCACCGTGGCCTGGGCCTCGGTCTCGCCGCCCGTCGCCGGCCGCGATTGCAGCCGCTCGAGGCGATAATCGGGCGGCACCAGAGTGTCGTCGCCAAAGAGGTTGACGCGCATTTCGAAGCGCTGCTCCAGAGCCACCAGCGTGTCACGTTTCTGGTTGAAGAGGTAAAGCGCGATGGGGGTTGCCACGTGGATGGTGATCTCGCCGCTGGTGCCCCGGATGCCTTCCTCTTCGATCGCCCGCAGCACCCGCAGCGCGGATGATTCGATGGAACGAATGACGCCCGAGCCGCCGCAGCTGGGGCAGGTCTCGCTACTCGCTTCCAGCAAGCTCGGGCGCAGACGCTGGCGCGACATCTCCATCAGGCCGAAGGCGCTGATGCGGCCCACCTGGATGCGCGCCCGATCGGTCTTCAACGCCTCCTTGAGGCGGCGCTCGACGCTGCGGTTGTTGCGGTTCTGGTCCATGTCGATGAAGTCGATGACGATCAGGCCGGCAAGATCGCGCAGCCGTAGTTGGCGAGCGATCTCGTCAGCCGCTTCGAGGTTGGTCTTGTGGGCCGTCTCCTCGATGTTGCGCTCCTTGGTGGCGCGGCCGGAGTTGACGTCGATGGCCACCAGGGCCTCGGTCGGGTTGATGACGACATAGCCGCCCGACTTGAGCTGCACCGTCGGGCTGTACATGGAATCGAACTGCTGCTCGACCTGATAGCGGTGAAACAGCGGGATCGAGTCGGCGTAGGGTTGCACGCGCTTGGCGTGGCTCGGTACCAGCATGCGCATGAAGTCCTTGGCGATGCGGTAGCCGGCCTCGCCCTCGACCAGGACCTCATCGATGTCTTTGGTATAGAGGTCGCGGACTGACCGCTTGATGAGGTCGGCCTCGGCGTAGATCAGGGCCGGGGCCGTCGATTCCAGCGTCGTTTCGCGCACGCTGGTCCAGTGGCGCAGCAGGTATTCATAATCGCGCTTGATCTCGGCCTTCGAGCGGGCCAGGCCGGCGGTGCGTACGATCAGGCGCATGCCGTCGGTCAGGCCAAGGTCGCCGATCATCGATTTCAGGCGCTTGCGGTCGGCGGCAACGGTGATCTTGCGGCTGATGCCGCCGCCACGGGTGGAATTGGGCATCAGCACGCAATAACGGCCGGCCAGCGAGAGATAGGTGGTCAGCGCCGCGCCCTTGTTGCCGCGTTCCTCCTTGACCACTTGGACGAGCAGGATCTGGCGCCGCTTGATGACTTCCTGGATCTTGTAGCGTCGCTGCAGCACCCGCTTGCGCAGGCGTTCGACCTCTTCCAGATCGTCGCCGCCGACGTCCTCGACGCTGCTGTTGGCGGCTGGCGCATCGTCGTCGTCGTCCGAGTCCTCGTCGCCCTCTGTTGCCGCCGCGTCGTGCTCCAGAGCCTCCGTGCTTTCGTCGTCGTCATCATCGCCGCTCTGGTCGTTCGGATCGTCCTTTGCCGGCGCCGGCCCCTCGTCCTGTTCGGCCTCCTCCTCGGCCGCCGCGGCGGCGGCTTCCTGGGCCAGCAGGGCCTCGCGATCGGCGACCGGGATCTGGTAATAGTCTGGATGTATGTCGTTGAAGGCGAGGAAGCCGTGGCGCTCGCCGCCATAGTCGACGAACGCGGCCTGTAGCGACGGCTCGACGCGCGTCACTTTGGCCAGATAGATATTGCCTTTGAGTTGTTTCTTGATCGCCGACTCGAGATCGAATTCGTCGAGCCGGGTACCGCTGACCACGACCACCCGGGTTTCCTCGGGGTGGGCCGCGTCGATAAGCATACGCCTGGCCATTTGACCAATGCTCCGGGACGGGGGCCGGCCGCGCGAAAACGTCCGGCGGCCCGTCTCTGTTCTGGGCGGGATCCTCGCACCTCTCGCCACCCGTCGAAAATTTCGGTATGGCGATCTACGGCTGCCGTCCACCGCGGCTTGCCGGGGCCTGGACCACGCTGTTCAAACCTCACTCCGCTGTGTCTTGGGCGCCGCCTGGGGTATGTTCGACATCGCGTTTCCGCGCCACCGTCGCCTGGCCGCGCCGCCGCCGTCCCCGAAGGGTGACGGACCGACTGCGGAGGTTCGCAAGCGCATCCTTAGCAGACCGGCGGCGGAACTCCAAACGAATTCCAATTCTCAACCGGCTGCCCCCGGAGGGAGTTGTTGCCGCCGCCCGGGCGCAGTATATCTGACCCGGCGGCAAGCCCGGGCTGGCTGGCGGGCGCCTGACAGGGGGACGACTTTTGTTTTTGCGGCTCTTGCTTTTCCTGGCTTTGGCGCTGGCCGCCCTGGTGGCCCGGCCCCAGCCCCAGGCACAGGCCGAGATCGTCGTGACCAGCGTCCGCATCGGCGTGCACAACGACTTGACGCGGCTGGTCTTCGACCTTACCGAGAGCGTCGAATACACCATTTTCACGCTCGACAACCCCTACCGCGTGGTCATTGATTTGCCTGAATTGGCCTGGCAGGTTCCGCCCCAGGCGACCCGGCCGGTGGGCCTGATTCTGGGCTGGCGCTACGGCCTGTTCGCGCCCGGCACCTCACGTGTGGTGATCGACGTGGCGCGGCCGGTGGCGCTGCGAAAGGTCCAGGTGCTGCCGCCCCAGGGCCGTTTCGCCTACCGCTTTGCGGTCGATCTGGGCGAGGTCGACCGGGCCAGCTTCCTGGCCACGCTACGCCAGCGTGCGGCCGTCAACCGGCGGGGCAAAAGCGCCGCCAAGCCGGCGCCGCTGAAGCCCAGGAAGCCCGGCAGCCCGCCGGTGGTGGTGCTCGATCCCGGCCACGGCGGCGTCGACCCCGGTACCATCGGCATCGGTGGGGTCTTCGAGAAAAACGTGACGCTCGGCTTTGCCCGCGAGCTCAAGCGCCGCCTCGAGAAGAAGGGCCGCCTGCGCGTCGTCATGACGCGTTCGCGCGACGTTTTCGTGCGCCTGCGCCGCCGCGTCGAGCGGGGCCGCCAGGCGCACGGCGATCTCTTCGTTTCGCTGCACGCCGATACCATCAAGAACCGCCGTGTGCGCGGCGCCAGCGTCTATACGCTCTCGGAGAAGTCCTCCGACAAAGAGGCCGCGGCCCTGGCGGCCAAGGAAAACAAGGCCGACATCATCGCCGGCCTCGATCTGGGCAGCGAAGACCAGGAAGTCACCAACATCCTGATCGATCTGGTGCAGCGCGAGACCATGAACCTCTCGGCCACTTTCGCCAACCTCTTGCTGCCCGAGATCAAGGCCCGGGCGCGGCTCTTGAAGAACAGTCACCGCTTCGCCGGATTTGCCGTTCTCAAGGCCCCCGATGTGCCCTCGGTGCTGGTCGAACTGGGATATCTGTCCAACCGCCAGGACGAACGCCTCTTGACTTCGACGCGGCGGCGCCGCGCCCTGGTCGAGGCCCTGGCCGCCGGCATCGAGCGTTATTTCGCCAAGCCTCGGGGCTAGGCTTGGTCCATCGCCGGAATTCGCCAGCACGCAAATGCAGAATTACTAGCTATGATAAAATTCTATTTATGATATGATATTTCGCTCCCTTGCAATTCATTAGGGGATTAGCATGGAAGTCAATCGTATATCCTTGATTATTGCTGGCGGTGTATCGCTGGGTGCCTACGAGGCTGGTGTACTGACCGAACTGCTTTATGCGCTGGAGTAGCTAAACCTGTCGCGTGACGACGACCCGATTGTCATCGACGTCATGACCGGCGGCTCGGCTGGCAGCATTACGGCCGCCATGGTGGGCCGCATCCTGCTTCACGACGCTGGGCAGCGAGGCATTCTGCACGAAGCTTGGGTGGAGCGCGCCGACGTCGACACCATGATGGCCCAGCCCAGCCCGAGCGCGCTGTTCAGCCACGCCTTGCAGGAGGAACTGGGGCAGGAATACGTGAAGGGTTCCGAACGGTTTCCTCTGAACGACGGGAATCCCTCCAGTTGCGCTCCGAAAAAACTCTACTTCAGTTTTTCTCTGGCCAACATGGTGGGCATCGACTATGGCCTGAAATACGCTTCGACCAATACCGTCGTAACCGCTGATAACGTCTTCCCCAGCACTTTTTTCAGCGACAAATTCAAGGAAACGGTGGTTGCCGGCCAATCAACCGACGCAGCGCAGTGGCGGCGCATCGCCGCCGCCGGCATCGCCAGCGGCAGCTTTCCGGTGGCCTTTCCACCCTATTTCGTGGCCCGCAAGGCGGGCGACTTTCCCGGCTCGCTGCCGCCTGTGGTGGGACAGACAACGATACTGCCGGGCGATCACGCCGTTTCCGACGGCGGCATGTTCGACAACGAACCGGTGCGCGAGGCGGTGATGCTGTCGCGCGAACAGGATGGTGGCGTGCTTTCGCCGTGCCGGATTTTTCTTCTCGTCGATCCCAATCTCAACAGCTCGAAGCAAAATGCCGACTTCTTCAGGCCCGAGGCGGCCCCGGGGTCGTTCCTGGGCAACGGATTGTTCGCCAATGTCAAGCGCCTGGGCGAAATGGCCCTGGCCGAGGCCGAAGCCAAGGACTGGCTGCGGGTCGGGCGGGTCAATACTCAACTGGCCTGGCGCGATGCCTTCGTCTCGCAGCTCGGCGCAACGATGCAGGTGTTGCCAGATGATTCAGTGGCAGGACTCAAAACCGAAATCGATGCCCAAGTCGAAACCATCGTCGCCAAGAAACGGGAACTGGCGCGCGACAGCGGGCGTGACTTCGATCCGAATTACCTCAAGACAAGGCTACTGCGCGTTGCCGCGCATCACGCCGATCAAATTGAGGCCATCACGGCGGCGCCCGCCGACCTCCGCCAGCAGCTTTTCGTCCGCAACGTCTTCGTGCTCAACAACATCGCCGTGCTCGACAGCAAGCGGCCGATGAACCTTTTTGCCATCGGTGCCAAAGGCGAGCAAACAGCCGGTGACGCGCTTTTCGCCTTGGCCGGCTTTTTCGAGCAGACCTGGCGCGAGCACGATTACCGCCTGGGGCGGCGCAACGCCCACCGTTTGCTGCCCGAATTTCTCGCGATTCCGGATTACGACAGAGAGGGCGGCGCGACGGGCCACAATAGGCAATACGATCCCGAGCCCAACTGGCCCGACATGGGCGCCATCACCATGGCCGACGCGCCCGACGGGAAACGGCGTAAATTCATCGACCTGGTGGTGGCCGACGCCGATCGGGTGCTGGCATCGGAGCCGATCAACATGAATGGGTTCTATCGCTTTTTCGCACGCTGGAAGATCCGCAGTATCGTCGAGAAAAAGCTCGGGCTGTGATTGACGCGCCGCCGCCGGGGCGGACTCTACGCAAACGTGAAAGCCCCAGGCCGCCGCCATAAGGCTGCCACAATCGCTGTCTATGCTAGACTCCTCTCGTATCAAGAGGGGCAACCGAGTTGCGCATGGTTCTGAGGTTCGTGGCCGGGCTCTTTGGAGTCCTGATGCTGACGCTGGTGGCGCTGGGGGGCAGCGGGCTGTGGCTGCTTTACACCTATGGCCGCGAGCTGCCCGACTACCAGCAACTGGCCCATTACGAGCCGCCGACGGTGACCCGGGTGCATGCCGGCGACGGCCGGCTGCTGGCGGAATATGCCCGCGAGAAGCGCATTTTCGTGCCGGTCAGCGCCATGCCCGTGCGCGTCGTCCGGGCCTTTCTTTCGGCCGAGGACAAGAACTTCTTCAGCCACGGCGGTATCAATTTGCTCTCCGTGGTGCGGGCCGCCGTCACCAACCTGCTCAACCTGGTCAAGAGGCGCCGGCCGGTCGGCGCCTCGACCATCACCCACCAGGTGGCCAAGAATGTCCTGCTCGCCACCGAGCTCTCCCGGGAGCGCAAGATCAAAGAAGCCATTCTGGCGCTGCGCATCGAGCGCGCTTTTTCCAAGGAGCAGATCCTCGAGCTTTACCTCAACGAGATTTATCTCGGCTTTGGCTCCTATGGCGTGGCGGCGGCGGCGCTGAATTATTTCAACAAGCCACTGGACGAGCTCAGCCTGGCCGAAGCGGCCTATCTGGCGGCCTTGCCCAAGGCGCCCAACAACTACCATCCCATCCGCCGCTACCAGGCCGCCAAGGGGCGCCGCGACTGGGTCATCGGGCGTATGGTCGAGGATGGCCACATCAGTGCCGAAGTGGCGGTCTGGGCCAGGACGGCGAGACTGGTGGTGCGGCCCCGCAGCGAGACCGAATTCGTCACCGCGCCTTTCTTCGCCGAGGAAGTCCGGCGCTATTTGATTGGGCGCTACGGCGAGGGCGGCCTTTACGAAGGTGGCCTTTCGGTGCGCACCACCATGTCGCCCAGGCTGCAAAGCCTGGCCCGGCGCACGCTCAGGGCCGGGCTTACGGCCTACGACCGGCGCCACGGCTGGCGCGGTCCGCTGTTCACCATCGAGCCCGACGAGCGCTGGGCCGAGAAACTGGCCGAACTGGCGCCGCCGGCTGGCATCGGTGAGTGGTCGCTGGCCATGATCCTGGCGCTGGGCGATCAAGGCGCCGAGCTCGGCTTTGCCAGCGGCGCCCGCGGCTATCTGCCCTTTGCCGGCATGGCCTGGGCCCGGCCCTGGCGTCAGAAACAGCGTTGGGGCTCCAAGCCCAAGCGGCCCAGCGACGTGGTGGCGGTCGGCGACGTGGTTCTCGTGGCGGCCCTCGGCGGCGAGCAACCCGGCCTCTACACCCTCGAGCAGATCCCCGACATCAACGGTGCCTTGGTGGCGCTCGATCCCCACACCGGCCGGGTGCTAGCCCTGGTCGGTGGCTACGACTTCGAGGCCAGCGAGTTCAACCGCGCGACGCAAGCCCAGCGCCAGCCCGGCTCGGCCTTCAAACCGGTGGTCTATGCGGCGGCCCTGGAGAATGGCTTCACGCCGTCGAGTCTGGTCCTCGACGCGCCATTCGTGGTCGACCAAGGGCCCGGCCAGGGCAAATGGAAACCGGCCAACTACACCAAAAAATTCTACGGCCCCAGCACGCTCAGGCTGGGCATCGAAAAATCGCGCAACCTGATGACCGTGCGCCTGGCCCAGTTCATCGGCATGGAAGCGGTGGTCGCCTATGCCCGGCGCTTCGGCGTCGTCGACGAGATGCCCCAAGTGCTGTCGATGGCGCTGGGCGCGGGCGAGACCACGCTGCTCAGGCTGACGGCCGCCTATGCCATGCTGGTCAACGGCGGCAAGCGCATCCAGCCCAGTATCATCGACCGCATCCAGGACCGCCGCGGCGCCACCGTGTTCCGCCACGACGAACGTCCCTGCGAGGGCTGCCGCGAGGCGCACCGGCACGGCCGCAAGCCGCCCCGGATCCCCGACCTGCGCACCCAGGTGGTCGAGCCGGCCACCGCCTATCAGCTGGTTTCGATGCTCGAGGGCGTGGTCGAGCGCGGCACCGGCCGCATCGTGCGCACGGTCAAGAAACCGCTGGCCGGTAAGACCGGCACCACCAACGACGCCTTCGATACCTGGTTCATCGGTTTTGCCCCCGACCTGGTGGTCGGCGTCTTCGCCGGCTTCGACAGGCCGCGCACGCTGGGCCGGGGCGAGCAGGGGGCCAGCGTGGCGGCGCCCATCTTCCGCGACTTCATGGCCGGGGCGCTGGCCCAGCAGCCGGCGGTGCCCTTCCGCATCCCGGCCGGCATCCGTCTGGTCCGGGTCAGCGCCGCCACCGGCCTGCCGGCCCAGCCCGGCGACCAGCGCGTCATCCTCGAAGCCTTCAAGCCGGGCAGCGAGCCGAGCCGCCAGGGACCGGTGCTCGACGGCTCGCAAGGCCTGGCCCGTTCCGGCCCCGGGAACTCGGGCACCGGCGGGCTGTATTGACCGGGGCGGTGCTTCTCCTTACCTTCTGGGCGCCTCCTCCAGCCGATGAAGGGTTTCCATGCGGGCCGAGATCGAAGCCGTGGTCAGCGACATCAAGCAGTCGATGGAACTGCTGAGGAGGCATCTTTGACTGGGACGCCACGCTGAAACGACTGGCGGAACTCAACGCCCGGGCCGAGGATCCCGATCTCTGGAGCGACCAGGCGCGAGCCCAGAAGGTGATGCGCGAGCGCACCCGGCTGGAGCAGGCGGTGGAGAGCTACCGCGAGCTCGAGAAGACCCTGGAGGAAAATCTCGAGCTGCTGGAAATGGCCGAGGCCGAGGACGATGCAAGCCTGATCGAGGAAGCCGAGGGCGTGCTGCTGGATCTGGGCCGCCAGGTCGAGTTGCGGCGCATCGAGAGCCTGCTTTCGGGCGAGGCCGATGCCAACGACAGCTACCTCGAGGTGCATGCCGGCGCCGGCGGCACCGACTCCCAGGACTGGGGCGAGATGCTGTTGCGCATGTATACGCGCTGGGCCGAGGCCCACGGTTACAAGGTCGAGTGGATCGAGGAAAGCCTAGGCGAAGAGGCCGGCATCAAATCGGCCACCGTCAAGATCCGCGGCGCCAACGCTTACGGCTGGCTCAAGTCCGAGAGCGGCGTCCATCGCCTGGTGCGCATCTCGCCCTTCGATTCTAGTGCGCGGCGCCACACCGCCTTCGCCAGCGTCGGCGCCTATCCGGCCATCGACGACGACATCAACGTCGAGATCAACGACAAGGACCTGCGCGTCGACACCTACCGTGCCTCGGGTGCCGGCGGCCAGCACGTCAACCGCACCGACAGCGCCGTGCGCCTCACCCACCTGCCCACCGGCATCGTCGTGCAGTGCCAGAACGACCGCTCGCAGCACAAGAACCGGGCCGCCGCCATGAACATGCTCAGGGCGCGGCTCTATGAGCTGGAGCTGCGCAACCGCGAGGAGGAGCGCCAGGCGCTGCACGAGGCCAAGAGCGAGATTGGCTGGGGCCACCAGATTCGCAGCTACGTGCTGCAGCCCTACCAGATGGTCAAGGACCTGCGTACCGGCGTCGAGACCGGCAACACCACGGCCGTGCTCGACGGCGACCTCGACGCCTTCATGTCGGCCGCCCTGGCCCAACGCGTCGGCGGCAGCGAGGGCGGGGGCGGGTAGGGGGCTCTATTCGGCCGCCAGTTTCGCCAAATCCTCGGCCAAGCCGGCGAGGACCTGGGGCCAGGCTTGGCCGATGGGTTTTTCGATCATGCGCACGCTCGGGCACCAGGGGAAGGTGCCGCTGCCGAACATGCGCCATTCGCCGGGGATGGTCATGGTCCAGGCCCTGACGCCCAGGGCGCCGGCCAGCCACGAGGTCATCGAGAGCGGCGTGATAAGCAAGTCGAGTGCGGCCGTCAGGGCCGCCGCGCCGTCGATGTCGTCGAACAGATCGATATCATCGAAGTATTTGATATCACAGTCGAATTTCTCTCGGGCCAGGGCCAGTTCGGAACCTGCTTCGTCGTACATCAGGCTGACGAAGCGGATGCCTGGCAGGCGCAGCAGCGGGCCCCAGTCGGCGATTTCGGAATAGTAGCGCCGGCGTTCGGCATCGACGTGGCTGGAGCGCCAAACAATGCCGACCTTGAGCCCCGGGCCGAGTTCGTCCAGGCGCCGGCGCCACTGCGCCTGGGCTTCCGGGGCGGCCCGCAAGTACCCCTGGTGGCGGGGAAAGGCGGCCAGGTCGGGGCGCAGCCAGCGCGCCAGGGTGCCGATCGGGCATTGCAGCTCGAACTCGGCCGTGGCCGGAGCGGGCGGGTCCTGCCGCGCCACCACCTGGAGGCCGGGGAAGGAGCGGGCAAAAAGCGCCACCATGCGGGCGTCGGTCTCGAAAATGCAGCGCTCGGCCCGGGCCAGCACCTCGCCCAGACAGGAGGCAAAGACGATGGTATCGCCGACGCCCTGTTCGCCCCAGACCAGGATCGAACGGCCCTCCAGCGCACTGCCGTCCCATTGCGGCTGGCTGAAGGGCCGGCGCATCCGGCTGCCGCGCCAGCGGCTTTCCATGGCTTCGTAGCCGGCCGCGAAGCGGCCCATGATCAGCAGCACGTCGGCCCGGTTGCGCAGCAGCCGCACGTCGTCGGGCTCGAGCGCCAGGGCGCGGTCGTAACAATTCAGGGCCTCCTCGAGCTGGTCCAATTCGGTCAGCACGTTGCCCAGGTTGGAAAGCGCCTCGAAGCACTGGGGATCGATCTCCAGGGCCCGGCGGCAAGCCGTCGCGGCCTCCTCCGGGCGGTCCAGGTACCACAGGCTGATGCTGAGGTTGGAATGGAAGGTGGGCTCGTCCGGCTTGAGTGCGATGGCGGCCTGGCAGGCCGCCAGCGATTCCTCGGGGCGCATGGCGTCGCGCAGCGCGGTCGCCAGATTGGCCAGCACCTCGGCATGCTTCGGGGCGCTGGCCAGAGCGGCTTCGAAGGCCGCGATGGCCTCGTCGAGGCGGCCGGCGTCGCGGTAGGCGAGACCCAGGTTGAGGCCCACCTCGGCATCGTCGGGGGCCAGCTTTTGGGCCCTCTCGAGGCTGGCCACGGCGGCCGAGGAACGCTTCAAGTCGCGCTCGATGCCGCCCAGGTTGAGATGCCCATCGGCCACCTCGGGGGCCAGCATGGTGGCCCTTTCAGCCGCCGTGCGGGCCTCTTCCAGCCGCCTCAGGCCATGCAGCGCGCGGCCCAGGTTGAGGTAGCCGATGGCCGCCTCGGGGGCCAGTTCGACGGCCCGGCGGGCGGCTGCCGCGGCGTCCTCGTGGCGTTCCTGGCGCAACAGCGCGGCGGCCAGGTTGGCCGCCGCCTCGGCCAACCCGGGCGCCAGCTCGATGGCCCGTGCCAGGGCCTGTTCCGCGCCCAGGGCGTCGTTGCGGCCCAGCCGTGCCACCCCCAGATCGCACCAGGCGACGGCGTCGTCGGGCCGTCCGACGACGGCCTTGTCGAGCGCCGCCAGGGCCGCTTCATGCTGCCCCAGTTCGTTGAGGGCGGCGCCCAGGGTGGCTTGGACGGCGCCATCGCCGGGGGGTGATCGAGAGCAGCACGCCGCAAGGTCGCCACGGCGCCGGCGGCATCGCCCAGCGCCGCCTGCGTGTTGCCCAGCGCGAGCTGCAGCTCGGCCATCTCGGGGCACTGCTCGAGGCCGCTCTGGTAGGTCTCCTGCGCCTCGGCGCCGCGGCCCAGGCTGAACAGCAGGGCGCCCAGCGCCAGGTAGCCGTCGCTCAACCGGGCATTCAGCGCCAAGGCCTGGCGCAGCGCCGCTTCGGCCTCGGCCAAACGCTCGAGGGCGCGCAGCACGACACCCAGCAGCAGCCAATGGCCGCCGGTCCGCTGATCCACGGCGACGGCGCGTTGCAACAGGCGCTCGGCCTCGCCGTGGCGGTCGGCGTGGTGGCAGATCAGTCCCAGATAGGCCAGCGTCGGGGCGTGCTCGGGGTGGCTGGCGAGGACGCCACGGCAGATCGCTTCGGCCCTCGCCAAGTCGTCGTCGGCGGCCGCGGCGCGGGCTTGGGCGAGGGCGCCATCGGGGCTGGCGGTATCGGCTGTCATGGCGGGCGACTATACCGGACGGAAGCCCCGGAATCCGGTATCGCGTGTTTGGTAAAGCTCGGCCACCAGGTCGAGCGAAGCCTGGCGCTGGTGCTGGTGGTAGTTCTCCAGCAGCCGCCGGTTGGCATCCTGCAGGCAGGCATAGAACTGATCGTCGCTGAGCTCGGTGAAGTTGACGGCCAAGAGGTCGGCGTTGAGGTGCTTGTTTTCGTAGAAATCCTCGGGCCCGGCCAGCAGGCCGCGCTCGATGGCCTCGTAGTAAAGCGGCGAGCCGGGGTAGGGGGTGACCGGGCGGATGGTCCGAATTTCGCAACAGTCGTCGTACTTGAGCAGGAATTCGACGGCTTGGCGCAACGTTTCCGGGGTATCACCGATGCTGCCGAAGATCATGTTCAGGCACCAGCAGGTTGTCGCGGATGCCTTCGACGCTGGCGATGTCTTTGATGCGCGAGGCGGCTGCGCCGGCCTCGAGGGTGCTGCCCGAAAGCAGGATCAGGGCCAATGGCAAAGCCAGCAGCAGCCTCGCGAGGGACCTCGGGTGCGGCTTGCCGGGCTGGTCCTTGGGCTGGAAATGGCTGTTGAAAATGCTGGCAACGCTGATCATGATCTGGTCCAAATCCCTAGTGGCGCGTTTTGTCGACCTTGGGCGGCACACTTGCCAACCACGACGTAGCGAATTCTGTGCCACTGTGGTGTAGATCTAAGTAATTGGAAAATAACAAAAAAAATTATGGATCTGAGGCCGGCGCCGAAACCCGGCGGGGGTCCGGTAAGGACTGCCGCCAGGGCCGGAATATTTTGCCCAGGCGATGGCTTTACCGGTTCTTAACGAAGCCGATAGATGCTAAACAAGAATTAGGCGCCATTATCCGGAACTGGTTCGCCCATGAAGATCGACGGCACGGGACCGATCCGTCCCGGAACCTCGCCCACGCGCGGCAAGAAGGTCGGTGACAAAGGCGAGAAATTCGCCAAGCATATCGCCGCTTCCGAAGACGAGGCAGCGACGGCCGCGGTCAGCAGCACTGGCCCCCTTACGGCCGTCGATGCGTTGCTTTCACTGCAAGAGGTTCCGGACCCCACCAGTGGCCGCTCGCGCGGGCTGAAGCGGGCCGAGGATATGCTCGACCATCTCGACTCCATTCGCCATGGCCTGCTGCTGGGCTCCATTCCGCGCGACAAGTTGGACGGTCTATTGGCGGTGGTGCGTGAGCAGCGTGAAGATATCGATGATCCCCGCCTGGCCGAGGTGCTCGATGAAATCGAGCTGCGGGCGGCGGTTGAATTGGCCAAGCTCGACCAATTGACCTGAGCCCCTTGTCGGCGGCCTCCCGGCCAGGCCACCTCCAGCAATTTTTTTCTGCACTCGTGCTTGCGGGCACGGTGCCGGATTCATATACTCCGCGCCGGTCGCACAAGAGATCGATACTGATGGGGTGAAGGTTTGGTCAAACGTCTACCTAAGGGTTATCGCCCGTCCAAGAGCGAATCCTTTATGAACGGCAAGCAGCGCGAATACTTCCGGCGCAAGCTGGTGGAGTGGCGCGACGACCTGCTCAAGGATTCGAACCAGACGCTGCAGCACCTGCAGCAGGACAGCGCCCAGGAACCTGACATCGCCGATCGCGCCTCGGCCGAATCCGAGCGCGCACTCGAGTTGCGCACCCGGGACCGCGAACGCAAGCTGCTGGGCAAGATCGACGATGCCCTGAAACGCATCGAGTTCGGCGATTATGGCTTTTGCGAGGAGACGGGTGAGCCGATCAGCCTGAAACGCCTGGAGGCCCGCCCCATCGCCACGCTGTCGATCGAGGCCCAGGAGCGCCACGAGCGCCGCGAGCGCGCCTATCGCGACGAGTAGGGGGTCTTAAGGTCGCTCGCGGCGGCGTGCCTGCGGCCCGCAGCCTCCGCGGGGGCGCCGCAGTAGCGGCGGGTCGCGGTCGCTCCCGTTGCACTAGGGCCCGTTGACATTTAAGGGATTCCCAAGAGCGTCAAAAAGTGATTCAAGCTTTCTTTTGTCAGGAGGCTTGGATGAACACGGATCGTTTGGTCATCG
>JASLXG010000095.1 GCA_030740435.1 Alphaproteobacteria bacterium
GAGCAACTCCACCACCCGCAGCGCACTTCATGAACCGCCGTATACGGATCCGTACGTACGGTGGTGTGGGAGGAGGGGTGCCGCAAGGCCCCCTCCTACCCGATCCGCAGGGGCGGCGGGTCGCGGTCGCTCCCGTTGCACTACGACCAAGCAGCAAAAACTACATTTGGTATCGGCGCCAAGCCGCCCCCGGAACGGGGGCGGAGGCCAAGGGCGCGGAGCGCCCGCCCGGTGAGGGGCAACAAAAAACCGCGGAGCGCCCGCCCGGTGAGGGTCCCAATAAAAGACTTCTTGGTTGTTTTCTTACGAAACGCTGACAGATAATCTAACCACCGGGCAGCCCGGCTACCGGGCTGCCCGGCGGAGCGCGCGACGGCGCGCCGCACTTGGGCGCGGAAGCCTGCGTGGCGCCTGAACGCAGGCGGGCCGAAGGCCCGCCGTACAAGGAGACAAGCGAAGCATGGCCGAGTCCCCCCCCGACAAGGCTGAACTGCGCAAGACCAGCCTGGAACACCGGATCGAGGCCCAGGCCACGGCCGGGCCGCTGGCCGGCGACTTGTTGGCCGGGCAGTTCATCGAGGCCATCGAGATGGCGCCGGGCGAGGCCGTCGCCGGCTATTGGCCGATGCGCCAGGAGATTGATCCGGTGCCGCTGATGAAGCGTCTGTTTGCTGCCGGCCAGGCAGTGGCGCTACCGATCATCGAGAAACCCGAGAAAACGCTGTCGTTTCGCGCCTGGGAGCCGGGCCAGGTGCTCGAGGAGGCCGATTTCGGCACCTCGCAGCCACCAATCGAGGCCGCGGCGCTTAACCCACGGATCCTAATGGTGCCACTGCTGGCCTTCGACGACCGCGGTTTTCGCCTGGGCTACGGCGGCGGCTACTACGACCGCACCATCGCCGCCTTGCGCCCAGCGGGCGAGTTGCTGGCCGTCGGCATCGCCTACGACGCCCAGCAGATCGAGCGCGTACCCGAAGACGAATTCGACCAGCGCCTGGACTGGGTGGTGACCGAAAACGCAGCCTGGAAATCGACCGAGGTATTTGCGTGAGGGTACTGTTTCTCGGCGATGTGGTCGGGCGTTCCGGACGCGATGCCGTCAAGGCCCACCTGCCCGACCTGAAAAGCGGGCTGGAACTCGATTTCGTGGTCGTCAACGGCGAAAACGCCGCTGGCGGCTTCGGCATAACGCGCAAGATCTGCGAGGAATTCTTCGCCCTTGGCATCGACGTCATCACCACCGGCAATCACGTCTGGGCCCAAACCGAAACGCTGGGCTTCATCGACCAGGAAAAGCGCCTGCTGAGGCCGCACAACTACCCCCCCGGCACGCCCGGCGCCGGCGCCGGCACTTTTGTTCTTGGCGACGGCCGCAAGGTCACGGTCATCAACCTTTTGGGCCGCGTCTTCATGGAGGCGCTGGACGACCCCTTCGCCGCCCTCGAAACCGAGTTGGCGACGGTACGGCTGGGCGCCGGCGCCGGCGCCGATTTCATCCTGGTCGACCTGCACTGCGAGGCGAGCAGCGAGAAGACGGCGCTGGGCTGCGTCCTCGACGGCCGCGTCAGCGCCGCCATCGGCAGCCACACCCACGTGCCCAGCGCCGACGCGCGCATCCTGCCCGGCGGCACCGCTTACCAGTCCGACGCCGGCATGTGCGGCGATTACGATTCCGTCATCGGCATGGTCAAGGACGAACCCATCCGCCGCTTCCAGCGCAAGATCCCGGGCGGCCGCTTCGCCCCGGCCCTGGGCTCGGGCACGCTCTGTGGCGTCTTCATCGAAAGCGACGATGCCACCGGTCTGGCCCGGCGCATCGCGCCGGTCAGGCTGGGCGGCCACTTACAGGCGGCGCTGCCACAAGGCTAACCCGGACTAACCAGGGCTAACCCGGGCCAACCCGCCCAAAATTCGCCACAAATGTCGCGATAATGCGCTGCCAGGTGACTGAACTTGGTTGGGTCGTGGCGGATTTGCTGCCTGTTGGCACAATATCTGGTATAACCACCAGGGGAGTTGACTAGATCAGGGACGAGAAAGGCCCTTTTCTGGTCCAGAGGTTTTTCTGTCCAGGAGAATTTTTTTTGCCATGGCGGGACATTCCCAATTCAAGAACATCATGTACCGCAAGGGCGCGCAGGATCAAAAGCGTGCCAAGCTGTTCTCCCGTTTGATCCGCGAAATCACCGTCGCCGCCAAGTCGGGCCTGCCCGATGCCGAACACAATCCTCGCCTGCGCGCCGCCGTGGCCGAGGCCAAGGCCGGCAACATGGGCAAGGAGACCATCGACCGGGCCATCAAACGCGCCGCCGGCGGGGCCGACGGCGAGACCTACGAAGAAGTGCGCTACGAGGGCTACGGCCCGGGCGGCGTGGCGGTCATCGTCGAGGCGCTGACCGACAACCGCAACCGCACCGCCTCGGAGGTACGCTCGGCCTTCGCCAAATATGGCGGCAACCTGGGCGAGACGGGCTCGGTGGGCTTCATGTTCGAGCGCATCGGCGCCATCCACTACGAAGCCGGCCAAGCCAGCCCCGACGACATGCTGGAGGCGGCCATCGAGGCCGGCGCCGAGGACTGCCTCTCGGACCCCGGCGGCCACGAGGTGAGCTGTCCGCCCGATGATTTCCATACCGTGCGCGAGGCTCTGGAGGCCCAACTCGGCCCGGCCCAGCACGCCGGCCTGACTTGGAAACCGCAGACCACGGTGAGCCTCGACGAAAACACCGCGACCACCTTGTTCAAGCTCCTGGAGGCGCTGGACGACAGCGACGACGTGCAGCGCGTGGCCTCCAACTTCGAGGTTTCGGACGAAATCATGGAAAAGCTCAGTGCCTGACAGCGAATTACGCATCCTCGGCCTCGACCCCGGCCTCCGGTGCACCGGCTGGGGCCTGATCGCGGCGCGGGGCAACCGCCTCGGCCACCTGGCCCACGGTGTCGTGACCTCGGAGGCGGAGGCCGGGCTGGCCCAGCGGCTGTGCCAGCTGCATCGCGGCCTGGCCCGGGTCATCGCCGAGCATGGCCCCGACGAGGCGGCCGTCGAGGAGACCTTCGTCAACCGCAACCCGGCGTCGACGCTGAAGCTCGGCCAGGCCCGCGGCGCCGTGCTGCTGGCGCCGGCCCTGGCCGGCCTGCCGGTAGCCGAATACGGCGCCAACCACGTCAAGAAATCGGTGGTCGGCGCCGGCCATGCCGACAAGCACCAGATCCGCGCCATGGTGGCGCTCTTGCTGCCGGGCTCCCGGGTCGGCAACGCCGATGCCGCCGATGCCCTGGCGGTGGCCATCTGCCACGCCCACCACGCCACCCGGGCCGGCGGTTTCGTGGCCCCAACGTCCCGCCAAGCCTCATGATCGCGCGCCTCAAGGGACTGCTGGAAAGCCAGGCCGAGGACGGCCTGGTCATCGATGTCGGCGGCGTCGGTTACCAGGTTTTCTGTTCGGCCGCCACACTGCGCCGCCTGCCCCGGCCGGGCGAAGCGCTGGTGCTGGAGATCGAGACCCACGTGCGCGAGGACCACATCCACCTCTACGGCTTTACCGATACGGGCGAGCGCGAGTGGTTCCGCACCTTGCAGACCGTCCAGGGCGTTGGCGCGCGCCTGGCGCTGGGCATTCTCTCGGCGCTGACACCGGCCGAACTGGGTCAGGCCGTGGCGGCCCAGGACCACGCCGCTTTGACCCGGGCCAACGGCGTCGGCGCCAAGCTCGGCAAACGCATCGTGGCTGAGCTTCGCGACCGCGTGCCGGCCGCCGCCATGGGCCTGACGGCAACGCCCGGGGCCGCCACGGCGGCCGGCGGTTCCGCCGCCGATGCCGTATCGGCGCTGGTCAACCTGGGTTACGGCCGCTCCGAAGCCTTCGCCGCGGTGGCGGCGGCGGCGGCGGAGCTGGGCGCCGAGCCCGAAGCGGGCGAGTTGATCAAGGCCGGCCTCAAGGAGCTGGCGCCATGAACGAACGTTTGGTCACGGCCGAGCTCAGTGAGCCAGATAGCGGCGAGGGCACGCTGAGGCCCGAGACGCTCTCCGACTTCATCGGCCAGCCCGAGCTCCGGCGCAATCTCGGCGTCTTCATCACCGCCGCCCGGGCCCGCGGCGAGGCCCTCGACCACGCCCTTTTCGTGGGGCCGCCGGGCCTGGGCAAGACGACCCTGGCCCAGATCGTGGCCCGCGAGCTGGGGGTGGGATTTCGCGCCACCTCGGGGCCGGTGATCGCCCGGGCCGGCGACCTGGCGGCGCTGCTTACCAACCTGGAGTCGCGCGACGTCTTGTTCATCGACGAGATCCACCGCCTCAGCCCGGCCGTCGAGGAGATCCTCTATCCCGCCATGGAGGACTTCCACCTCGACCTGATCATCGGCGAGGGCCCGGCGGCGCGCTCGGTACGCATCGATCTGCAGCCTTTCACCCTGGTCGCCGCCACCACGCGCTCGGGCCTCATCACCAAGCCGCTCCTGGACCGTTTCGGGGTCCATGCCCGCTTGGAATTCTATGCCGAGGCCGACCTGGCGGCCATCGTCGAGCGGGCCGCCCGGGTGCTGGGCCTGGCGCTCACGCCCGACGGCGCCATCGAGATCGCGCGCCGCGCCCGCGGCACGCCCAGGGTGGCCGGCCGGCTGCTGCGCCGCGTGCGCGATTTCGCCGCTGTCGACGGCGAGGCCGCCATCGACGCCCGGGTGGCCGACCGGGCGCTGGGCCGACTGGCCGTCGACGGCCGCGGCCTCGATGCCCTGGACCGGCGATACCTGGGCCTGATCGCCGAGAGTTTCGGCGGCGGCCCGGTCGGCGTCGAGACCATGGCGGCGGCCCTGAGCGAGCCCCGCGACACCATCGAGGACGTTATCGAGCCCTTCCTCATCCAGCAGGGCCTGGTCAGCCGCACGCCGCGCGGCCGCATGCTGTCGCCCCAGGCGTTCGCCCACCTCGGCCTGGCGGTGCCCGCCCCGACCGACGGCCAACTCGAACTGCCGGCCGGCGAGAGGAACGATGCCGATGCCTGAGCACGAAAGCGAAATTGGCGGCCGCTTCGAGGCCGGCGGCCACGTGCTGGCGCTCAGGGTCTATTGGGAAGACACCGACGCCGCCGGCATCGTCTATTACGCCAACTACCTCAAGTTCATCGAGCGCGGACGTTCGGACCTGCTGCGCCTCCTGGGCATCGACCAGGCGGCGCTCTATCGCGAATCCGGCGTCGCCTTTGCCGTCAGGCGCTGCGAGATCGATTACCTCAAGCCGGCCCGGCTCGACGACCGGCTGGAAGTGAGGAGCCGCCTGGTGGAAGTGCGCGGGGCTTCCGTGCGCGCCGAACAGGTGGTCTGGCGGGCCGGAACCGAGCTGATGCGGGCCCAGGTCCGCCTGGGCTGCATCGATCCCACGGGCCGGGCTCGCCGCCTGCCGCCTCCGGTACGTGCCGCCCTTGCCGCAACCCTCTGACTGTCGGGATTTCGTTTCATGGAGCAACAAGCCGTCGATGCCGCCCTGCTTGCCGGATCGGTGGCCGCCAGCGACCTCTCGCTGATCGGCCTTTTCTTCCGCGCCGACATCGTGGTCAAGATCGTGCTGGCGGTCCTGGTGCTGGCCTCGTTCTGGTGCTGGGCCATCATCGTCGAAAAGATCGTGCGCATCCGCCGCCTGGACAGCCAGGCCGAGGAGTTCGAGGAGGCCTTCTGGTCGGGCGGATCACTAGAGGAGCTTTACGACCGCATCGAGCCGGTGGCCGACCACCCCATGGCGCTGCTGTTTTCGGCCGCCATGCGCGAGTGGCGGCGCTCGACGGCGCGCAGCCCGAGCGGCAGCGACAAGTTGCACGCCAGCATCCAGGAACGCATCGGCCAGGTCATGCAGCTCACCATGACGCGCCAGATGGTGCATCTGGAGAAGTACCTGGGATTCCTTGCCACGGTCGGCTCTACGGCACCCTTCGTGGGGCTGTTTGGCACCGTTTGGGGCATCATGAACAGCTTCCAGGCCATCGCGCTGACCAAGAACACCAGCCTGGCCGTGGTCGCCCCGGGCATCGCCGAGGCGCTCTTTGCCACAGCGCTGGGGCTGGTGGCGGCGATCCCGGCGGTGGTGGCCTACAACAAGTTCTCCTCCGACATCGGCCGCTACGGCAACCGCCTCGAGACCTTCGCCACCGAGTTCTCGGCCATCCTCTCGCGTCAGCTCGAGGAGCGCGACTGATGGCCCCCGGCTTCATCCGCGGCCCGGGTCCCAGGCGCCGCGCCGGGCGCGATTTCAAGGCCATGAGCGAGATCAACGTCACCCCCTTCGTCGACGTCATGCTGGTGCTGCTGGTGGTCTTCATGGTGACGGCGCCGCTGCTCACCGTCGGTGTGCCGGTGGAACTGCCGCGCACCAAGGCCGGCGTGCTGCCGGGCCAGGACGAGCCGTTGGCCGTCAGCGTCGACGCCGAGGGCCGGGTCTGGCTGCAGGAGACCGAGGTCGAACCCGATCAGTTGGTGCCCCGCTTGCGCGCCATCGCCGGCAACAAGCCCGAGACCCGCATCTTCGTGCGCGGCGACCGCTCCGTCTCGTATGGCCGCGTGCTCGAGGTCATGGGCACCATCAACGAGGCCGGTTTCCGCCGCGTCGCCCTGGTCACGCGGCGGTCGGCCAACAGCGCCGGCACCGCCGGGCGGCAAAAGTGAGCGGTGCGCTTCGGCGTTCCCATATCGGCGATGCTGCACGCAGCCGCCCTGGTGCTGGCCTATACCGGTCTGCCCGACTGGATGCTGCCCGAGGCCGTGATTATCGAGACGCCGGTGGTGGTGGAACTGGTGGCCATCGAGGAGGAAACCCGGGCGGCGCCGTTGGTGCAAAAGCCGGAGCCCGAGCCGGAACCAAAACCGGAGCCCGAGGCCAAGCTCGAGGAGCCCGAACCGGTACCGGAACCGGAACCCGAACCGGAGCCCGAACCGGAACCCAAACCGGAACCCGAACCGGAACCCGAACCCGAACCCAAAGCCGAACCCAAAGCCGAACCCAAACCCGAGCCCAAGCCGCAACCCAAGGCCTTGCCCGAGCCCAAGCCACGGCCCAAGGCAGTGGCCCGGGCGCTGCCGCGGCAAAAACCAAAACGCAAGCCGCGCTTCGATCCTCAGCGCATCGCCGCACTCTTGGACAAGAAGCGCGAGGAACAGATGGAGCAACGCCCCAAGCCCGAGCCCGCCAAGCGGGCGGTGGCGGCGGTCTCGGCCCGGCGCGCCAAGTCGCGGCTGTTTCAGCGCCTGACGCTGTCGCAAATCGATTACGTCAAGACCAAGATGCAGAAATGTTGGAGCGTGCCGGCGGGCGCTCGCGATGCCAAAGACCTTGTGGTAATCGTCCGCATATCGTTGACTCCCGATGGCGGCCTGCGGGGGGCACCGGAATTGGTCAACACCGAGCGCCTGGGCGAGGAGTACTTCAGGGTGGCGGCCGAAAGCGCCTTGCGCGCCATCCGCCGTTGCGCACCTTACGAGTTGCCACAGGCGAGCTATGAGCAGTGGCGGGAGATGGAATTGAAATTCGATCCGCGGGAGATGTTCAGGGGATGATAAGTACCCACTTGCGCTGGCAAAGAGGGGTGCTGGCCCCAATGGTGCTGTTCGGCCTGGTGCTGCTCGGCCTCGTGCTTGGGGCCCGGCCGGCGGCGGCGCTGCTTAAGATCGACATCACCCAAGGCAACGTCGACCCCTTGCCGCTGGCGGTCAGCGAGTTCGATGCCGCCGACGCCGAGACCCGGCGCCTGGGCCGCGGCATCGCCGACGTCATCAGCGCCGATCTCGAGCGTTCGGGGCTCTTCAAGCCCATCGACCGCAGCGCCTTCATCCAGTCGCCGGCCGCCATGCGGGTGCAGCCGCGCTTCGGCGACTGGCGCATCATCAACGCCCAGGCGCTGGTCACCGGAAATGCCAAGCTGGGCCCGGACGGCAAGCTGCGGGCCGAGTTCCGGCTCTGGGACGTCTTCGCCGAACAGCAGATGACGGGGCTGGTCTACACCACGGCCAAGGACAACTGGCGGCGCATCGCCCACCTCATCGCCGACACCATCTACAAGCGCCTGACCGGCGAGGATGGCTATTTCGACACCCGCATCGTCTACGTTGCCGAACGCGGGCCCAAGACCAAGCGGGTCAAGCGCCTCGGCATCATGGACCAGGACGGCTACAACAACCGCTACCTGACCGACGGCAGCCACCTGGTGCTGACGCCGCGGTTTTCGCCGACGGCACAGGAGATCACCTATCTCTCGTACTTCCACAAGACGCCGCGGGTCTACATCTACAACATCGACAGCGGCCAGCAGGAAGTGCTGGGCGACTTCCCCGGCATGACCTTCGCGCCGCGCTTCTCCCCCGACGGCAACAAAGTGATCATGAGCCTGTTCACGGCCGACGGCGACAATGCCGAGATCTACAGCATGGACTTGCGCACCCGCAATATCGTCCAGTTGACCAACAATCCGGCCATCGACACTTCGCCCTCCTTCGCCCCCGACGGCAATCGCATCACCTTCAATTCCGACCGCGGCGGCTCGCAGCAGATCTACGTCATGGATGCCGACGGCTCGAAGGTGCGCCGCGTCAGCTTCGGCGACGGGCGTTACGCCACGCCGGTATGGTCGCCGCGCGGCGATCTCATCGCCTTCACCAAGATGCGGCGCGGGCGCTTCTACATCGGCGTCATGGGCACCGACGGCGGCGGCGAACGGCTGCTCACCGAAAGCTTCCTCGACGAGGGCCCGACCTGGGCCCCCAATGGCCGCGTTCTCATGTTCTTTCGCCAAACCCGCACCCGGGCTGACGGCACAGGTGGAGGGAACCGGCTGTGGTCGGTCGATCTGACGGGACGCAACCTGCGGCGTGTGGTGACGCCCCAGGATGCCTCCGATCCGGCCTGGTCACCGCTTATTAGTCGTTCGCCTTGATTAGCTTGGCGCTGGACATTATGTTACGCCCGCGTTTTAATTGCCAAAATCGGCTTGACGCTTTGATTTAACTAGTCTTTGTTGACCAGAATAGTGGGGTTTGGGGGGCTAGTGCGGGGCTATTGCCGATTAAATGCGCCGCCTCCCAGCGAACGCACGCACCAGCGGGCGCACGCGGCGGATGCGCGCAATAGAAGGGATTTCTCGATGCGGTTCAAGTTGTTCGGCACTTTCGCGGCCCTCCTCCTCGTCGCCGCCTGTGCGACGCCCGCGGAGGAGAGCAAGGATTCTTCAGGCTCCGGTGCCTCGAGCTCTAGTTCGACCACCCAGAGCCAGGCCAGCACGGCGCCGGCACCGGCGCCCAAACCAGTGGCCTCGGTGCAGCCCAAGGGACCGGCGCCGGGTTCCTACGAGGACTTGGTGGCCAACGTCGGCGATCGCGTCTTCTTCGACTACGACAAGTACGACCTCGTTGCCCAGGCCCAGTCGACGCTCAGGCGCCAGGCCGCCTGGATGAAAAAGTTCGCCAACGTCACCCTCACCGTCGAGGGTCATTGCGACGAACGCGGCACCCGTGAGTACAACCTGGCGCTGGGCCAGCGCCGGGCGGCCGCGGTCAAGGAATACCTGGTGGCCTTGGGCGTCGACGCCAACCGTGTGGCTACCATCTCCTATGGCAAGGAACGGCCCGAGGTTGGTGGCTCGAACGAGGCCGCCTGGCGGCAGAACCGGCGCGGCGTGACCACGGTCAACTGAGGCGATTTACAGCAAACTTGAAATGCGCTAGCGGGCCACCCGCGCCCCTGAGGGGCGCGGGTGTTCTTTTTCGCCCCCCGGCACCTTATTATCGCCGCATTCCTGAGGCCCAATCGCCAAGCTGGGAATATCCCTACAAAAGGCGGCAAAGTGAGGCAGGCATGACAGGGTCGCGAGCGGCATCGGTGGCGAATTTCCTGAGGCCAATGTTCGGCTTGCTGCTGACCGGGCTGGTGCTGGGAACAGCGCTGCCGAGCCGGGCGCAGCAGGCCGATAGCGCACCTTTACTGCAACGCATCGAGCGCCTGGAGGCCGAGTTCAACGACCTCAGGGCCTTCCTGCATCGCGGCGAAGGCAGCCTGCCCAAGCCGCTGCCGGGCCAGAGCCAAGCCCCGGCCACGGCCGCCGCGACCAGCGAGAACCAGGAACGTGCCGCCCAGATGCAGCTCAAGATCACCGCGCTGGAACAGGAAATTCGCCGCCTGACCGGTGATATCGAGCGCGTCGTCCATCTTTCCGAACAGGCCCAGCAACGCCTCGACAAGCTGGTCGAGGATGTCGACTTCCGCCTTACCACGCTAGAGCGCGCCCTGGCCTCGGGCGCCACCGCGGGCCCTTTGGCCTCGGGCACCCCGGGCACTCCGGGCTCGCCGGCAAGCCCCGGGGCGGCTGCCGGCAGCGCCAACCAACGCGTCATCGAGCAGGCGCCCGAAGGCACCAAAGTGCTGGGCGCGCTGCCACTGGGCCGGGCGCCGGTGGCACGGGAGGTGCCGACCGAGCCCGAGAAGCCCAAGGGCATCCTGCCCGAGGGCAGCCCGGCGGAGCGTTACAAGTTCGCCTTCGGGGCGATACGCCGCCTGGACCTCCCCCGCGCCGAACAGGGCTTTCGCGAGTTCATCGCGGCCCACGGCGACGATCCGCTGGCCGAGAATGCGCACTATTGGCTGGGCGAAACCTTCTACGTGCGCGGCGATTACGTCGAGGCGGCCAAGGTCTTTAACGAGGGCTACCAGCGCGCTCCCGAGGGCAAGAAAGCCCCTGACAACCTGCTCAAGCTGGCCATGTCGCTGGGCCGCTTGGGGCAAACGGACGACGCCTGCGCCGCCTTCGAGGAGCTTTTCGAGAAACTCGCCGACCGCACCGCCCAGCCGCTGCTCGATCGCGCCGCCAAGGAGCGCACCCGCGCCGGCTGCCAATAGGGGGAGCGGGTGGCCGGGCCTTTTTTTTTGGAGCCAGAGCGTGAGCCGGAAGCCCCGCAATTCCAAGTCGGCGGTCGCGGCGCTCGGCGCCCACGAGTTCGGCCGCCTGATGGCGGCGCTGGGCGCCACCAAGTGGTCGTCGTTTGCCGTCGCCGTCTCGGGCGGGCCCGACAGCTTGGCGCTATGTCTGCTGGCGGCCGCCTGGTGCCACCGCCGCCGACGTGAGCTGCTCGCTCTGACGGTCGATCACGACCTGCGTCCGGAAGCCGCGGCCGAGGCCCGCCAGGTGGCGGCCTGGCTGGCCGGGCACGGCATCCGCCACCGGGTGCTGCGCTGGCGCGGCGCCAAACCCAAAGGCGGTCTGCCGGCAGCCGCCCGCGAGGCCCGCTACAGCTTGTTGTTGGGCTGCTGCCGGCGCCGGGGCATTGCCGCATTGCTGCTCGGCCACCAGCTCGAGGACCAGGCCGAGACGCTGTTGCTGAGGTTGGGCCGGGGCAGCGGCGTCGATGGTCTGGCCGCCATGGCGCCGGCCAGCGAGCGCGACGGCATGGTGCTGCTGAGGCCGCTGCTCGGCATCCCCCGGGCGCGCCTGATCGCCACCCTGGAGGCGCGCCGCCAGCCCTGGCTCGAGGATCCCAGCAATCGAGACCCGAGCTTCGCCCGCAGCCGGCTCAGGCAGGCCCTGGCGGCGCTCGGGGACGAAGCCGCCCAAAGCCGCCGACTGGCCGCCACGGCGGCCAGTCTTCGGCGCGCCCGGCTGGCCCTGGAGGCCGCCACGGGCGAGCTTCTGCGCCGCGCCGCGCTGCTCGACGAGGCCGGCGGCTGCCGCCTCGAGGCCGGGCTGCTGACCGCCGCCCCCGAGGAGATCGGCCTGCGCGCTCTGGCGCGGGTTTTGATGTGCGTCGGTGGCCGCGTCTATCCGCCGCGCCTGGCCCACCTGGAGCGGGCCTTGGCCGGGCTCGGGCAGGGCCGCACGCTGGCCGGCTGCCGTTTGCTGCCGGGCGCTGCCGGGCTGCTGGTGGTGCGCGAGGCGGCGCGGGCCGAGGCCGTCGAGTTGAAGCCCGGCCGCGAGATCCTGTGGGACGGCCGCTTTCGCCTGCGTTTGGCTTCGGCACCTGCGGGGCCCTATCGGGCGACGGCGCTGGGCAGCGTCGGCTGGCGGACGCTACGCCAAGCCGAGCCCCGGTTTTCCAGCCCCCACCCGGCCCCGGTCCGGGCCGCCCTGCCGGCGCTGTGGCGGGGGAAAAGACTGTTGGCGGTGCCCGGGCTCGGCTATCGGGCTGCGAAAATGCCTGCCCTGCGGGCGGTTTTTGCCCCGCAGACGCCACTTATTCCGTCGCCGCCTGTTGTTTGACGCCCTTCACAACCTACCTATTGGGGTGCTACGGTTCCCGTCTCTCGGGGCAAATGCTATGATCAGTGACGCGGCGGCCGCAGGAATGGTCTGCGACGCGCCTGGCGCAGGAGTGAAGGTTTGAACAATTTCGGCAAGAACCTGGCGCTTTGGGTCATCATCGGCTTGCTGGTGATCGCGGTTTTCAATGTCTTCCAGACACCGACCACGCGCGGGCCGGTAACCAACCTCGCCTTCTCCGATTTCCTGGCCGAGGTTCAGGCCGGCCAGGTGGCCGACGTCACCATCCAGGGGAATTCCATCCAGGGCCACTACGGCGACGGCCGGGCCTTCACCACCTACGCCCCCAACGACCCCACGCTGGTTACCCGCCTGGGCGATGCCGGCGTGCGCATCAGTGCCGCACCGACCGACGACAACGTGCCCTCGCTGCTGGGCATTCTGGTCTCCTGGTTCCCCATGCTGCTGCTGATCGGGGTGTGGATCTTCTTCATGCGCCAGATGCAATCGGGCGGCGGCAAGGCCATGGGCTTCGGCAAGTCCAAGGCGCGGCTGCTGACCGAACGCCAGGGCCGCATCACTTTCGACGAGGTGGCCGGCGTCGACGAGGCCAAGGAGGAACTCGAGGAGATCGTCGAGTTCCTCAAGGATCCGCAGAAATTCCAGCGCCTGGGCGGCAAGATCCCCAAAGGCGCGTTGCTGGTGGGGCCGCCGGGCACCGGCAAGACGCTCTTGGCCCGGGCCATCGCCGGCGAGGCCAACGTGCCCTTCTTCACCATCTCGGGCTCCGACTTTGTCGAGATGTTCGTCGGCGTCGGCGCCAGCCGGGTGCGCGACATGTTCGACCAGGGCAAGAAGAACGCGCCCTGTATCATCTTCATCGACGAGATCGACGCCGTCGGCCGCCACCGCGGCGCCGGCCTGGGCGGCGGCAACGACGAACGCGAACAGACGCTGAACCAGTTGCTGGTCGAGATGGACGGCTTCGAGACCAACGAAGGCGTGATCTTGATTGCCGCGACCAACCGCCCCGACGTGCTTGACCCGGCGCTCTTGCGCCCGGGCCGCTTCGACCGCCAGGTGGTGGTGCCCAACCCCGATATCCTGGGCCGCGAAAAGATCCTCAAGGTGCACATGCGCAAGGTGCCGCTGGCGCCCGATGTCAACAGCCGCACCATCGCTCGCGGCACGCCGGGCTTTTCCGGCGCCGATCTTGCCAACCTGGTCAACGAGGCGGCGTTGCTGGCGGCGCGCAAGGGCCGGCGCGTGGTCACCATGGAGGAATTCGAGGAATCCAAGGACAAGGTCATGATGGGCGCCGAGCGCCGCTCCATGGTGATGAGCGACGAGGAGAAGAAGCTCACCGCCTATCACGAATCGGGCCACGCCGTGGTGGCGGCGCGTTGCGAAGCCTCGGATCCCATCCACAAGGCCACCATCATTCCCCGCGGCCGGGCCCTGGGCATGGTGCAGCGCCTGCCGGAGCGCGACCGTCTCTCGGTCAGCCGCGAGAAGATGCTGGCCGACATCACCGTGGCCATGGGCGGGCGCATCGCCGAGGAACACGTTTTCGGCCACGACAAGGTAACCTCCGGCGCGTCGCAAGACATCGAGGTGGCCACCCATTTCGCCCGCGAGATGGTGACCCGCTACGGCATGTCGGAGGAGCTCGGGCCGCTGACCTACGCCGAGAACCAGGAAGAGGTCTTCCTCGGCCACTCGGTGTCGCGCACCCAGAACATCTCGGAAAAGACCTCCGAGACCATCGACGCCGAGATCCGCCGCATCGTCGACGAATGCTATGCCCGGGCCGAGGACATCCTGACCAGCGAGATGGACAAGCTGCACAAGGTGGCCGGGGCGCTCTTGGAATACGAGACCCTGACCGGCGACGAGATCAACCAGATCATGGCCGGCCACGACATCGAACGCCAGAAGCCCAGCGAAACCCCCGAAGACCACACCCCGCCCTCGGCGGTACCGGCCGCCGGCGGCCCCGGCGGCAAAGCGCCCAATGCCAAGCCGGGCTTCGGCCCCGAGCCCCAACCCGAGAGCTAGCCCCACAGGGGCTGATTCGATTCATGGCCGGCGCTGAGTTTCCGCCGCTGGCCGGGGTTGCGCTTGACCGTCCCCGCTTGATGGGGGTCGTCAACGTTACCCCCGACAGCTTCCACGATGGCGGCCGCTATGTGGCCAGCGAGGCCGCCATGGCAAAGGCTCGGCGGTTGGCCGCCGAGGGCGCCGACTTCATCGACATCGGCGGCGAATCGAGCCGCCCGGGCGGCCAGGCGGTGACGCTCGAGCAAGAGCTCGACCGCATCGTCCCGGTCTTCGAGGGACTGGCCGACCTGGGCGTTCCGTTATCCATAGACAGCCGCCGGGCCCCGGTCATGGCGGCGGCGCTGGAGCGCGGTGCGGCGATCGTCAACGACATCAGCGCGCTGGCCGACGAGGCGGCGCTCGAGCTCATGGCCGGCAGCGACGTCCCGATAATCCTCATGCACTGCCCCCCCGACTTCGCCGCCATGCACGCCGGGCAGGATTATCAGGATATCGGCGCCGAGCTGGCAGCCTGGCTTGCCGTGCGTATCGCACGCTGCGAGGCCGCCGGCATCGCGCGCGCGCGTCTGGTCGTCGACCCCGGCATAGGTTTCGCCAAGAACGCCGCCCAAAGCGCCGCCGCGCTCAGCGACGTGGCGCGCTTGCACGAACTGGGCTGCCCGGTCCTGGTCGGCGCCTCGCGCAAGAGCTTCATCGGCCACCTGGCGGATGTCTGCGAAACGGCGGACCGCCTGCCCGGCTCGCTGGCCGCGGCGCTCTGGGCCGTGAGCCAGGGGGTTCACGTGCTGCGCGTCCACGACGTGGCGGAGACCAGGCAGGCACTGGAGATTTGGCCGGGCTAATCCCCCCGGCGGCGCCAAAAGCCAAAGCCTCCGGCCAGCAGCAGCGCCAGGCCGCCCACCAGCGGCACCGCGGCGTGGGGCGTCAGGCCGGGCTCCAGGATGGCGTTGGCGGGATCATCGGGATCAAAGGCGACGGCGACCTTTTGGCCGGACTTGTAGTGCGCCAGCATCCAGCGCCACTCGCCCTCGGGGCTGAGTGCTCGGCCGGTGATGGCGGTGGACTCGAGGGAGATCTCGTAGCTCTCGCCCGCCACTTGGTATGCCACGACGATGCTGGCGCTTTTCGCGGTGGCGCCCATGCCGGCGATACGTCCTTCTGCCGTCGGCCAGGCTTGGCTCGCCAGCGCCTGGCCGATGCGCCAGAGCGCGATTGCCGTCAGGCCGAAACCAATGAGCAAAAAGATCACCAGCATGGGCCGGCTGATCAGCCGCAGGAATTGCGGCGGCGGTGCCTCGGGCAGCTTTTCGGTAGGTTCCGTCATGGCGCCATGGTTGCCCCGGAGCGGTCGGGATGGCAAGGTCGGACGGCAGCTAGCGACGGGAGAGGATCATGAAACACATAGCTCTGGCGCTGGTGCTCTGGCTATTCGCGGCCACCGGCCTCGCCGGCCCCGCCGCGGCCCAGCAGGCGGCCGAGCCGCGGGCCTGGACGGAGAGGCTGCTGGGGCTGCTGGTGACGGCCGGGCCGGCCGCCGCCCACAACCTGATCGCTCGGGAATCCCTGTTCGCCCAGCGCAATGGCGCCGCCATTAAATCCCTGCTCCAGCCCATGCTGAAGACCGAAGCCGCTTACGGCCCGGCCCAGGAGTTCGAACTGGTGGCGGAGAAGCCCTTGGGAACCTCGGTGGTTCTGCTCAGCTACATCGTGCGCCACGACACCCGGCCGCTGGTCTGGGAGTTCGACTTCTACCGCCGCAACCAGGGCTGGGACCTGATTTCCTTCCGCTTCGCCGACAACCTGGCCAGGCTGCCGCGGCGTTAGTGCCGCCGCCGTGAGCGTAGTTTTGTAGCCCCTCACCGGGCGGGCGCATCCGCGCCCTTGGCCTCCGCCCCCCATGCGGCTAAGGGATGCACACATCGAGTAGTTGACGTTCCGGTCATGCCCGGCACCGGCTGGGCTGTGGAAAAGCCTTGTAGATTGACCACAGAGATGGGGTAATCGGCGCTGAGGGTGGCTACTCTCCGAGCTTTTGGAACGTGGTCTGGATGTTCCAGCCACAAGAAGCGTTAAGGAGAGCAGCCATGAAGTACTATGCCGGATTGGACGTTTCGTTGAAAGAG